>NZ_JAILWF010000004.1 GCF_025699065.1 Nitrosarchaeum sp.
GGTGCTTTAGCAACTTTTGGTGCTTTAGCAACTTTTGGTGCTTTAGCAACTTTTGGTGCTTTAGCAACTTTTGGTGCTTTAGCAACTTTTGGTGCTTTAGCAACTTTTGGTGCTTTAGCAACTTTTGGTGCTTTAGCAACTTTTGCTTTTGGTTTAGCTTTGACTACTATTTCCTCTTCAATTTCTGGTTGAGATTTTGCAATTGTTTTTGCTTCAATAGAATCAGCTTCTACTCTAGCACGAAGTTTTGCTTTGTATTTCAGGTTTCGTGGTTTTGTTCTTAATCTGTATCCACAACATGGACACCAAAGACCTTCCCATTTGATGAATATTTCACAAATTTGACATCGACGTTGTCCAGAAGCATATCTTCCGGTTCCGACAGGCTTTTGAGCCTTGTATCTAACGCAAATTCCTTTACAAGTCATCTTAGTAATTTATTATAGAATTCATAACTATATAAGGATGGATAGATAATTTTTTCAAAATATTAATAAGAAATATGAAATAATTTTAAGTTATAATGCGATCAATGTTATTTGTTTGCAAGAAAAACACAAAATCTTCAATAAATATGTATAGCTAATTTGACATTAATTTTTTAAGAAATTATTCGTATTTATAATTAAAAAATGGAGATAAAGATCGAATTTTCATTAAAAAATCATCCAGTTATTGAAAGTGGTAAAATTGAATAACGAAATCCTTCTCTTTGAGAGATATATTTTGCAGAGAGCATATCACGTTTTCCTCTTTGATTAAAATTTTTAATTTTTAAACTGGTTTTATGTTCATCAACAAACTCTAATTCAAAAGAAGAACAAAATTTCAGATTCAGCATATTTACTATTTCATTTGCAATGTTCATGTTGCCATTGCCTATTTTGACTATTTTTCGTCTGGCTCGTAGACCTCCTAAAATTTTGATAATATGTAATACTAATTCTTCAACAGATGAATTAAAAGAGCTTTCAATTTCTCTTCCATAATAAAATACAGAGAGACCAATAATTTGACCAGGATCAATTCCAATGATTAGATCTTGTTCATAACCCATGGATAATTTTTGAATCATTAATCCACGAATTACTGTGGGATGTTCTTCGAGTATATCCTCATGTAACATAGGTTTTTCACATTCCAATGGAGCTTCTTTTCTAGTAGTCAAAACTAAATCTCCATCATAATTTAGGATGTCTTCTGGAAGTATAGAATCAAACGATATGTTCAAAGCCTTCAAGGAAATGGAAAATCTATAATATGGTTTACCGTACGTAGTAGCAAGTCCAATACGAGAGTTCAGTAATGGATCGATGTTAAAGTTAAACAAAATATCTGATTTAGGTTTATGCCTTCAAAACAGTTGACACGACATGTTTCACTGCTTCATCAAAATGAGCATCAATATTGGATTGAATTTCAGATAGTTTAGATTTGCCTTCTTTAGTAATTTTTTCAGATTCTACAGCAGCTTTTGATTTTGAAGCATTGATGATATTTTCAGCCTCTTTTGTAGCCATTTCTCGTGTTTTTTCTAAAAGTTTATCAATTTCATTTATTGCTTTCACCGAGAGCTGTTTTTTCATATCAGCCACTTTACCGTTAAGTGAGTCTAGATTATCCTCCAAGCCATTTAGTGATTGAATAATTCCAGTTACTTTAGATTCGGCCATACTACTCATAATGTTATTTTTTCAAATCCATTACTTAAATCATTCATTTTATGGGTGTTTTTAGGCATAAATAAGAATGAGATATCATCCAGAAGTCAAAAGAAGTATTGCTCTAGCCAGATCGCCTTTGGCTTCTTCTAGAGCAGTTTTAGCCTTTTCTTCATCCACACCAGCTTGCTGACTTACTAGCTGAATATCTTCTTCAGAAAATATTGGAACTTCTAATTCTCGTTCTTCATAACTATCGGCAGTAACTGTGAAAATAGAATTATCCTTAGCCTTCATTTCTGTTACAGATGGTTTTGAAACAATGATCTCTTTTTTATCAGTCTTAATTATTACTTCTTGAACATTTGGGATCTCTTTCATATCAAGACCCATTTTATCCATCATTCTTCGCATTTCACGATTTCCACCGCGCATCATAATGTTGATTCTCCTCTATGACTTTTTAAACTATCTCTAACCCTGACAGCCATTCCTCTATTAAAATCAGAAATCATTTCAGAAGACAATACTGCTTTTCCTACTGCAATTACTTTATTTTTATAAAGTACTGGAGTATCAGATGCAATTCGTATATTTTTGCCACACCATACAACATGTTTACAGAAAACGGATTTTCCATCTTGAACAAATGGTGCTGCTTCCTGATTAACTTCTAAACAATTTTCTTTGAATTTTTTGCTTTTTAACAAAATCTGAGCAAAATAGGGACTAATAGCCAAGCCCCCATCGATTCTCAATGTACATAGTAATTTGCCTTTTTCAGATACAGTTTTAATTCTACCAGTTTTTCTTGAGAATACAATTTCAATATTTTTAGGTAGGTACTTTGAAACTCCACTTCCAAATAATGCATCAAGTGTGTACTTTAATTTCAGAGTTTGATCCACTTATACAATAGATAAATTTCGGAATATTAGTTCAATGCAAGTATATATTGTTAGAGATAAACTATATAGATTGTAATCTTTAACATAGTTTATGGATGAAAAGGAAGAAACAAGAAAAATTCAATTTACAGGTAAATCATCATACATAGTTTCATTACCAAAACAATGGATTATGGATCTTGGTCTTAAACAAGGAGACCAAATTAGAATGGTAAGAAAAGATTCATCAACATTAGAGATTTATCCGCCAAAATTTGAAACTAGATCTCAAAAGAAAGAAGATGCCACAATTGAGATAGAAGATGAAGAGACATTTGCAATTGTAAGAAAATTAATTTCATTGTATTTTTTAGGGTATAAAACAATCAACATAAAACCAAAAAGTGGAAGGCTTAATCCCAATCAAAGAAATGCTGTAAAAGAAGCTGTAAAAAGAATGTTGATGGGTTCTGAAATAATATCAGATTCCAGTAGTGGAATTACAATTCAAGTTCTTGTTAATTTACTAGAACTTAGTGTCGATGGTGCAATCAAACGTATGATTCATCTAGCAAAATCAATGTCAAATGATGCAATTTTAGCAATGAGTGAAAATAATTTAGAATTAGCCCGTGAAGTAATCAATACTGATGATGAGGTAGACAGATTTGGATTTTATATTATCAGACAGTTAAAAATTGCAATTCAAAATGAACATATGTTAAAAGAAATGGGTTTTAAAAATGCTAGAGATTGTCTTGGATATAGATTAGTAGTAAAAAATATTGAAAGAACTGGAGATCATGCGGTGCTTATAGCAAATGACATAATAGAATTTAAAAAACCAGTAAAGAAAGAGATCGTAGAAAAAATTCATGATATGAACGAATTTGCATTATCGGTTTTAGATGATTCATGTCTAGCATTATTCAAAGAAGATTATGTCCAAGCTGAAAAAACAATTGAGAAGACAAATGAGATTGTAAAATATGAGAAAAGAGTAAGAGATGCATCAAAATCGCTTAAAGATGATGAAGAGATCTATAGAATTCGACGAATGACTGAAAACATAAGGCGAATATCAGAGTATGCTAGCGATATAGCAGAAATTGTTCTCAATATGAATATAGAAAAATCATTAAAAAAGACTACTACGTAATTATGCCTAAAACAGACATAAAAAAACAATAATTTTTGTATTAAAATAATTAGTGAAGCTTTAACTTGAGCAACACATGGCATTATAATAAATAAAATGAATTCTGCAATACTAATCACATATGATAAAGAAGATGCAGTTACTGAAGCTATTGGATTATGTGATGCAGCAGGAATACGAGTAATTCATACAATAAAACAACATTTTCTGAAAAAACCAAAATATGGAATAGGTGGAGGGGTATTAGAAAAATTAATAGAAATTGCAGATAAGCTCAAACCAGATGTTATTGTTTTTGATGAAATATTAAAACCAAGTCAAAATTACAATCTAGCTTCAGCATTGCATAGAGAGATTCTAGATAGAGAAGCACTTATTCTAGAAATTTTTGAAACTAGAGCGTCAAGTGCCGAATCTAAATTGCAAGTCAAATTAGCTCAACTGCGATATGAATTGGTTAGAGCTAAAGAAAAAGTACGACTTTCTAGTATGGGGGAACAACCAGGGTTTATGGGAATAGGAAAATTTGAGATTGATGTGTATCATGATGATATTAAACATAGAATGCAATCAATAAAATCAAAACTTGAAAAAGCTGGAAAACAAAGAGAGCTTCACAGACAAGGAAGAAAAAGACTTGGATTTAAAACCATTTCACTTGCAGGATATACTTCATCTGGAAAAACAACATTGTTTAATAAAATTACAGGTGAATCTAAAGAACAAAGTAAAAGTCTATTCACTACTCTTTCTACAACTACAAGGAGATTTTCTATAGACCAAGAACCATTTTTAATTGCAGATACAGTTGGGTTCATCAGTAAATTACCTGCATATATGATTGATGCATTCAAATCTACCTTAGAGGAATTAATTCATACAGATATCATAATAGTTGTAATTGACATTAATGATTCTTTGTTAGAATTACGAAAAAAATTTGCAAGCTGTATGAGAACTTTAAGTGAATTAGGTGTTGAAATGGATAGAATAATTTTTGCTTTAAATAAATCTGATTTATTAAAAGCTGAAGAAATTGAAGAAAAAATTGAAATTTTGAATTTAAAAGATTATAAAAAACGTATTACTATATCAGCTAAAACAGGACATAATCTTACAGAGTTAAAAAATTTAATCAAAGCAATTATTCAAAATCAAAAATCGCCAGAATATAAAAAAGAAACATCAATTGGATTTGATAATACATATGGTAATTGAAGTTGTAAGAATAGGACAGCGATTGGTAAGAGATGATAGAGTTACCACACATGTAGCTTTAGTTGCTAGAGCTTTTGGGTGTAGTAAAATATTCATGACTGAAGTTAATCCAGAAATTAAAGATACATTAGAAAAAATAAACAATACGTGGGGTGGAGATTTTGTTGTTGAATTTATTGATAATTGGAAATCAATTGTAAAAATGAAGAAAAAAAATAGTAAAATAGTTCATCTCACGATGTATGGAGAAAACATTAATGATGTAGATATGCAACTTAGAAAAGAAGAAAATTTACTAATAGTTGTAGGTGCTGAAAAAGTTCCAAGAGAAATCTATGAACTTGCAGATTATAATGTAGGAATTGGAAACCAACCCCATTCTGAGATTAGTGCATTAGCCATTATTCTTGATCGCATTCAAAAAGGGGAGCAATTTAAGAATAGTTTTCCTGGGGCTAAAAGAAAGATCATACCCACAAGAAATGGCAAAAATGTACTTGTAAGAGGAACAAGGGATTAATAATAGAAAATTATCAATCAATAAAGTTGGTAGACAAATACGAAGACCCTTTTGTTAGAATTGCATCCATGATAGGAGGAGATGAATATCTCAAAGTTGCCAGATCACTTTTGAAGGCAGAAGATGCTACGGATGAAGAAATTGCAAGTTCTACAGGTTTGAGGATAAACATGGTAAGAAAGGTTTTGTATGATCTCTTTGGAAAGTCACTAATCACAGGAATTAGAGTTAAAGACGAACGTAAAGGATGGTTTGTTTATAGATGGAGAACTCGTAGAGAAGAAGTAGAACATTTCATAGAAAGTCAAAAAAAGAAAATTACAGAAAGATTGCAACAAAGATTTGATTATGAAAATTATTCAGATTTTTATCATTGTGGAAATGAAGATTGCCACAGAGTTACTTTTGAGGATGCTTTAGAAGGGATGTTCAAGTGTCCATCATGCGGGAATGTCTTGAACTTAAAAAAGAACGACAAATCAAAAAAAGCGTATTCTAAAAAAATTGACGAAATTAAAAAAGATATGCAACAGACGTTCTAGCATTAATGCTAGAAAATATTAGTTGTTAAAAATTTGGGATCTAAGTTACTAAATTAAATAGGAGAATTGGTGAGATACATCCTGAATCAAATAACTACAACAAATCCAGCAACTGGTGAAGAAATTTCTAAATTTAATCCAATGGATAAAGATCAAGTATTTCAGCTAGTTGGAAAGGCAAGAAGAGCTTTTCCTGAGTGGAAAAAAGATTATGAAAAACGTCGTAGTTACATCTACAATTTAGTTGAATATTTAAAAAAGAACAAAATGGAATTGGCAAAAGTTGCAACATCTGAAATGGGAAAAACAATCAAAGAATCAATTGGTGAAGTTGAAAAATGTGCTTGGGCCTTAGAGTATTATGCGGATAACGGGGATAGTTTACTTGCTGATGAAGTACTAAATACGGATGCAAGAAAAAGCTTTCTTACTTTTGAACCACTTGGAGTGATTGGTTCAATCATGCCATGGAATTTTCCTTATTGGCAAGCTCTAAGATTTGCTGCGCCTTGTTTAATGGCAGGAAATGTAATCGTAATGAAACCTTCTAGAGTAACCATGCAATCAGGTCTTGAGATTGAAAAAGCATTTACAGAATCGGGAGTACCAGATGGAATATTTCAAACAATAATAGGAAGTGTAGAATCTGCCAATCACTTAATTGATTCTGATGTCAACGCAGTGACATTTACAGGAAGCACTGATGCTGGTGCAAAAGTAGGTCAACGAGCTGCTATGAATTTAAAAAAATGCGTTTTAGAACTTGGAGGAAGTGATCCATTTATTATATTAGATGATGCAATTATTGAAAAAGCTGCTGAAGGTGCTGTTAAAGGTAGATTCATCAATTGTGGACAAAGCTGTGTTGCATCTAAAAGATTTTTTGTTGGAAAAAATATTGCTAAAGATTTTATTGAATCATTTATTAAAAAAGCTTCACAACTAAAAGTTGGAGATCCTACTTTAATTGAAACTGACATAGGACCTTTATCAAGTAAAGGGGGATTAGAAACAATTTCAGGAATTGTAGAAGATGCAAAAGAGAAGGGAGCTGAGATTCTTTTAGGCGGTTCACAAATTGATGGAAAGGGATACTTCTATCAACCTACAATTCTTACCAATGTTAAACCAAATATGAGAATTGCTAAGGAGGAAACATTTGGGCCGGTTGCACCCATAACTATAGTTGAAAATGAAAGTGAAGCAGTGAAATTGGCAAACAATACAGAATTTGGATTAGGGGCAAGTATTTGGACCAAAGACTTGGCAAAAGCTGAAAAAATGTCAAGAAGAATAGAATCAGGGATAGTTAGTGTAAATAATGTGGTTATTTCAGATCCAAGAATTCCTTTTGGAGGAATAAAACATAGCGGATTTGGAAGAGAGTTATCAAGATACGGAATTCTCGAATTTGTAAATATTAAATCTGTTAGATTTTATGATAATTTGAGTCATCATCATTATGTAGAATAAGTTATCATTAATCATCGTCCTCATCGTCATAATCACATTCTTCTAACTCTATATGAGTAGGGTTACGATTATCATCAAAGTATATTTCTACACATATTTCAGATGCTAAAGTAGAGGCTAAAGTTTCAGCTATATCCTTTGGAAAATTACTATCAAGACTAGAATTTGATGAATATTTGTACTCAGTAATTTCATCTTCATGATAGAAATCTATCTCAATATTGCCATTTACATATTTTCTGACTCCAACAACCTGACCAAATATGCTGTAAGCCAAATCTAACTTCCTTGTTTTGAAACATCGCTTGTGAGAGTTTCAGCTAATTGTTCATAGTATTCTCTAGTTTTTCCAGTTTCTTTTAATTTTGATTCTTCAATTTCATTGAGTTCCATATCGACCTTTTTTGAAACATATTGTAAGCGTGCTTCAGCCATCATGAATAATTTATTATTTTCTTTCCATAAATGTTCTGTTATGTGTTCTACATATTGTTGCATATCAGTAATCAATTTTGTAGAATCTCCTGTTAAAATATAATTTTTGGCAGAGACTTCCATTTCTTTTCCAATTTCTCTAGAACGTTCGTGATCTATTAACATCATTGCTATAGGGCCCATGTGACGTGGCATTCCCGCTTGTTCTAATGCAGGAAATAAAGAATTCTCTTCCTTACTATGATGACAAACATCTGTAAAATTTTTAGAGAAATCGATAACAGGTAGCAATATAGATTCAGGAATTTGTTTACCATCATTTAGAAGTTGAATTGTTGATTCCATTGCTTTGATAACTTTTTCAATTAGCTCATGATCTCGTCTTAGTGATGTAGTTGACACAACTATTACAAATAAAATCCAATATCTATATCTTATTCAGATTTTAAATAATTAAAAGATAGGAAATTAGTTAACGAATAATTCGTTAACAATTTTGTGTCTTTAACGATTAGAGAGGCTTTTTGCTTTAACAAATGCCCAAATCTTTTTTGTCATTTCACTTGGTGCAATAGGTTTGTTACCAAAAACTTGTTCTACAGTTTCTTTACGACCTGCAAAACTAATTGCATAACCACCAAATGCTGGTTTTTTGGACTTGCTTGATGATTTTGCTGCAGTTTTTGATTTTTTACTAGTGCTTTTAGTTGTAGTATTCTTTTTTGTAGCTTTCTTTTTTGCTGCCAATTTCTTATTATATTTTAAATTAAGTATAAGAACTTACACTTTTGTATAATGCAAAATGAGGTAATTTTCAAGTTTTTTTATTGTATTTAATCTGAGTCTAGGGGATTTTTTGATTTTATCAAAACCTTTTCCTTGAACAAATGTGATTGCATCAGTTCCTCCAATAATAAATGGAGAAATAGCAATCAAAATTTCATCAAATAGATCATCATAAATAAATTGCCAGTTAACAGTACCACCGCCTTCTACCAAAATATTTTTAATTTTTCTTTTACTTAGACGATTCATTAAAGATTTTATGTTCACTGAGTTTTCACCAGTCATTATAATTTCAACTGGAAATTTTTTTAATTTTTTTAAATTTGATTTACTAATTTTTTTTGAAACAGCAATAATAGTTGGAATTTTATTAGATGTTTGTAAAATTTTTGAATTAATGTTAATTGTTCCTCTTGAATCTAAAATTATTCTTATAGGATTTTTTCCCTTTACGTATCTTACTGTAAGCAGTGGATCATCTCTTTGAACTGTATTTTTTCCTACAAGAATTGCATCAACTTTTGAACGAAGTTTATGAATTCTTATTTTATCTTTTTTCGAAGATAGTTTTGAATCCCCGAATCGTGTAGCAATTTTTCCATCAATAGAAATGGCTGCACTTAAAATTACATGGGGTCTAGATTTTTCCATGAACTATTTTACCTCCAATCATCACAGCACGAATATTAGATTCGGATGCTCTATGAACTATAGATGCGTGAATATTATGCATTGGCTCTAAGTCTAATGAATGTTTGTTGATAAAAATACCATCCGCAAGTTTACCAATTTCAATTACTCCAATATCTTTATTCAAAATTTTTCCACCATTCACAGTAGCCATTTTTAAAATTTCTTTTGGCTCTATTCTTTTTTTATGAATACCCATTGTTACTTTCCACAAATAATCCATCTCTCTAAACATATCTGGTGAATTAATCATCACATTATCAGTACCTAATCCTATAGTACAACCAACTTTTTTCATTAACTCAATATCAGGAATTCCTTCAGCAAGTGCAGCGTTTGCTCTTGGGCAAATTACTATTCCAGAAGTTTTTTTTGATGCAGAGCGCAGATCATTTAATGATGCATGTGTCATATGTACCAAAAAATGGGGTTTCATTGTAAGTGCACGTGTGGTTTCAGATATTCCGGTAATCTTTTTGGATTTAGAAACACTTTGTTTTGTTTCAGATGAATGAATAGCACGAAGTTTAGGCGTGGAAGAGTAGTAATTTAGTACAGACAAGCTGTTTTCATTTGCTCCACTCACTCCAATTCCATCACATTTTTTTAATAATTCTATAAGCTCATTCATTTTAGTTTTGGGCATAGGTTTGTTTTTTTTTATTTCAGATGTTCCTTGATAGAATTCTAATCTACCAAGAATAATTCCACGTATTTGTAATTTAGATAGAATTTGTTTTAGTAGTAAAACACCTTCAAATCCACCTTCTCGAAAATCTACAAAAGTTGTAATTCCTTTATTTATCATAGACTGACAGGAATATTTCATAAAACTTGCTAGATGATTTTTTTCAGTATTTTTTAGAATTAATGGTTTTACACCAGACACAGGATGAATTCTTTTGTCAACAGAACTATTTAGAACAACATCTTTTCCTATAGAATCGCCTATATGAGTATGACAGTTTACAAATCCTGGAATTAACAGTAAACCTTCACAATCAAACGATTCATCGTTTGTTTTCTCTTCAATATTAGATTTTATTTGTTTAAATCTTGAATCTTGTATTTTTATATCGATTTTTGGAACAAAATCTAATTCTTTACCTAATAGAACACTGACATTTTTGATTAGCATGATAATTCATACACAGTTGGTTTTTCTTTTCCTGAATCTCTAATTTCTCTTATTGTATCAAGAGATTTTGTTGCAAGTTTTACAGCATCTCTAGCATTTTTGGCATTACCTATTCCACAATTCAAAGTAATATTATCTTCATTTTTAATTAATGCAATGAAATCTTTAACGGATTGTTTAGCTTCATCGTTTGCAACAACCATAAAATTATCTCCACCCATAAAAAATGTGAGAGAATTTTTTTGTAGAAAAAATTTTGACATTTTTGCATATAGACTAAAAATTATGGAAGTAGTTTCATAAGGAGAAATTATTTTTCTTTTTGATGTAAGATTCTCTACATCAAAATGCATTATGGATACTTTGTTATCAGAATGACCATTAATAAATCCAAAAATTGAAAATTCCTTGTTTAGAAAGATCTCATTTTTTTTACCTTCATATGCTTTCAGATTTGCAGCAAATGGGGAATCAGCATAACCAATAGACATGGATAATCGTATATCAAAAGAATTTTCAAGATTTTTCTGAATTTCAATATGATCCTCCAGTGTTAATCCATTAGAAACTGCAAAAAATTCATCCGCTCTATTTAAAAAAACAAGACAATTTTTTTCTGAGAACAATTTTTGAATTTCTTGATATAAGGATGCCTGAAGCATTTGAAGTGCATGTTCCCTGTCACTACCAAGAGTTAGAGTCCATGGACCATATCCACTAATCTTCAATATACTAAGTTGAATCATTTTTGAATCCTTTTTAATTCATTGAAGATTTTTACAACTGATTCCACTGCACGTTCTGCTACTGGTCGAATTCTGGCATATGCATGCCTATCCTGCATTCCAGGCCCAGTTATTCCTAAAGACACAGGTTTTTGATATTTAATAGACAATGCTGTAAGCGCATTTGCCGTAGAATGTGCAATTACTTCATCATGTTTAGTTTGTCCTTTAATTATTGCACCAAGAGTAACTACTCCATCAACATCATTTTTTTGTAACAGTGCGTCAATAACTATAGGCATATCAAATGCACCTGGAACTTTACAAATATAATTTATTTTTAATTTCATTTTTTTTACTTTTTCCTCTGCAACAGAAAGCATCCTAAACGTCACCTCTTCATTGAATTCCGAAACCACTATTGCAATATTCAAAATTAATGCACCTTAGCAAATTCTAATAATTCTTTTCCATCAATTAATGGAATTGCATTTTGTTTTGCATATTTTTCTGCCTTATCAACAGATAAAGCAGTATAGGTTTGAGCATCCATCATTTCACAAATTGCAGTAACTGGAGTTAATCCTGCAATTTTACTAAGGTATACAGACATTTCGGTATGACCTTGTCTTTTTGATAATAATCCTTCTGAGGCAATTAATAATGGAACATGACCAGGTGTTTTAAAAGAAGAAACAAATTTTTTCTTTTTGTTTTCTACCTTGAAAATATTTGCCATTTCTCTTATTGTCAATGATCTGTCTTTGTCTGTTATACCAGTATAAGTTTGATAATGATTAACTGAAATTGAAAATGTTGGATGATCACCATATGGAGCAAGTCCCATGATCATTTCTTTATTAGAAATTGTGGAGTTTGCTAAAATTTCATGCATGTATCGTAATTCTAGAGAATTTGCAAAATTATGCTCAATTGCAATACATAAAAGTCCACCTGCATGTTGTCGCATCCTTGCAACATGTTCTGGAGTTACAAATTCTGCAGCAACTACCATATCTATTTCATTTTCTCTTCCTGCAGAATCAAATAATAATACAAACTCACCACGTTTTAATGATTCAATCCCAGATTCAAGAGACATATGCAAAAATCAACAATAAACTGATTATAAAGTTTACTAAAAAATTGGTAATTACCATAAAAATGGTATTATAACAATTTTATTTTAAAATGTATTTACCCAGTATATCTGTCTCAATGTTAATCTTATCACCAACATTTTTAATTTTAAAATTAGTCTTTTCCATTGTATGAGGAATTAGACATACTGAAGCAAGATTATTTTTAATATCTACTACGGTTAGACTAATTCCATCTATTGCAATTGAACCTTTTTTCACAACATATTTTGTCAAGTTTTTTGGAATTTCAAACCAAACTTGAACTTCTTTAGGTTTAGTTTCTATTTTTTGAATGGTACCAACACCATCTACATGACCTAAAACAAAATGTCCTTCTAATCGCTCACCAGCTTTTAGACTTCTTTCAATATTAACAATATCACCAGGTTTTAGATTCCCTAGATCAGTTTTACGAGTAGTTTCCTCGATCATTTCAAAAATGCATTTAGTGTTAGAAAGTTTGGTAGCTGTAAGACAAACACCATTCAAAGATACGCTTTGTCCTATTTTCAAACCTTTTGCATGTTTTCCTAAATTTACCGTCATTTGAATAGAACTTCTAGTTTTTGTGTTTTTGGAAATTTTCTCAATTTTTCCTATTCCCTCAACTATTCCAGTAAACATCATCTATGTTGTAAAATTGCTTTGTATAAATTGATTTTCTTGTTAATACAGATGTTATTTTTTATTGGATAATTCATCAAATTCGTTTTGACAGAATTGATGAAAAACAGTACACTTGTTTTTTTTGGCATCAGCAATGATTTTTGTCATATCTTTTACTAAAACACCCTGTGCAGCTAAAAAAGCCTCATCGGTCATACCTAATTTTTCAAACGCTTTAGATTTAGCAATTGATGCTTCGTTTAAGCTAGGATCTTCAATTTGTGCTTTATCATAAAATTCGATAGATTCTTTATAATTTTTTAAATGGTTTAAGGAGATAGCCTTATTCATCAATGCAGTAATATCGTTACTATCAATTTTTAGTGTTTTATCATAAAATTCTATAGCTTCGGTATGTCGATCTAATTCATTTAATGACAGACCTAAACTATTGAATGCCCAAGTATCTGTAGAATCGTGTTCAAGAATAATGTTACAGCAACTTATGACATCATTATATCGTTTTAACTTTTCAAGGGAGTAAATTTTATTTTTTAAAGCATAGTTATCATAATTTTTTATTTTCAATACTTCATCACAATAGATGATTGCATCCTCATATCTTGCTAAATGTATTAAAGCCAATGCAGAATTTTGGAGTGCCACCATATCAGTTGGACTATTAGAAAGTAACTTTTGACAATAATTATACATTTCATCATATTGTCCAGATTCAAACATTCTTTTGATTACAACTGTAGGGTCTAGTAGATTAATCAATTGTACCATTACAATATTAGAATAACAAGTCTTTATTCTATTCGAAAAGATAAAAAATGTTATTTAATAAAATTATTTCAATACTTTTCTAAGAGTTTCATTAAGGACCTTAGAATAACTGTATGAAGATTGCTCTTGCTGAATCATTTTGGCTTGACGAAGTCTTATTTTTTTATCCAGATCATCATCAATCATTATTGTTACACGTTTACTCATTGTACTTAGTAATTTATGATGATTTCAATATAAGATTATATGAAATGTCCCAATTGTGGGAATAGATTTAACCATTAATTACAGAGATAATTTGTTCCATGTTAAACGGTTTACGAATTAAAGGAATAGATAATTTTTCTAATTTTTCTTCAGTTGAATAACTACTATCTCCACTCACAGCGATGATTTTTGCATTAGAACTTATTTCTTGAATTTTTTTGATTGCATAAAAACCACTTCCATTTGGCATCATTATATCAATTAAGACAACATCGGGGGCTTTTTCTTTGTAAAGTTTGATTGCAGTTATACCATCATAACCACTACCCACAACTTTAATGCCCTTTTCCTCCAAAAATTCACCAAATAATCTAACTGTATCTTCATCATCATCAATCACAATAACGGAACGTTTCACAATAGTCATGATTAATCACACATGCTTTAATATTTTGTATTATTTTTTAATAGTATATGGGAGGAATTGACAGATTAATTGCTAAAGTATTATCTCAAAAAATTAAACAAAAACTGGATGAAGATGAATTAAAAATTTTAGAAAGAAAGTTGTTTTTAGAACATGGAATGTCAATAAAGCTATCCATAGAACATTTTGATAAATTGAATTTAGTATTAAAGAGCATTTTAAATCTAAATAGAAAAAAATTTGAAAATGAGTGTCTAAACGAAGTAATCAAAGTTCAAAGAAAAAATGCTAAATACTCTGTTAGAATAATTGATCAAAATCTATTAGATTCGCTATTAGTGTTATGTGGAGATAATGAAACTAGACAAATGCTTAATTGTCTTTTTGAAAACGAGTTAACCATCCCGCAAATTTTAAGTGAAGCTCAAATTCCAAAAACATCTGGATATAGAAAAATTGAAAATTTAATCATAAATGGATTAATTGTAGAATCTGGCAAAGTACTTAGTGAGAGTAAAAGAATTTCAAAATATAGATGTGTTTTTGACGAAATAAAGATTGAAATGAAAAAGAATGATATTGTGTTTCAAGGAGTAATAAATGAACAAATTTATGATAAAAGTACTTGTATCGACTTAATTAAAGTGTAAGATTAGAAAATAATTCATAAGGAAATTCTAAATTGATGTAGATTTTACAATTTCAAGTACGGTTTTAGCTTGTTTAAAGTGAACTTCATCAATCATTTTTCCATCTATAGTTGTTGCTCCTTTTCCTTTTTTTGTGGATTCTAAATAAAATTTGGAAACTTTTTCTGCCCATTGAATTTCTTTTTTACTTGGATAGAAAACTTTGTGAGTTGTCAATATTTGGTCAGGGTGTATGATACTTTTTCCTGCATAACCAAGATCTTTTCCAACTTTACAATCTTTTTCTAATCCTTTAATGTCTTTAAGGTCTTGCCAAATAGCATCAATTGCAGAAACTCCTGCTGCTTTTGCATCTACTGGAATTTTTGCCCTAGAATATCTTCCGCCTTCTGAATTTTTTGAGTATTCAATTCCTAAATCATTTAAGAGATCAAAAACTCCAAAAACTACTGCTTGTATTCTTTTACTATAAGATGCAATATTGTATGTGTTAACCACTCCTTCAGCTGATTCAATAGAAGGAATTATTTGAATTGGTTTTAGTTTACGATTCTTTTCCAATAATGAAAGATTCTTTTCAATTTTTTTTATCTCAGCAACATTGTTTACTTTAGGAATCACTATTCCATCAATTCCTTTTTGAATAATTACCTTGAGATCATCTGGAATTTTTCCAGATTTTGGAGAATTTGTGCGCACAAAAATTGATGATTTGTAAGATTGACGTGATTTTAGTGCATCTTGAATTAATTTTCTAGCATTATTTTTTTCCTCATCTGGTACGGAATCTTCTAAATCAAAACAGACTATATCAGCTTGAATGTTTTTTGCCTTTTCTAAAAACCTAGAATTATTTCCGGGAACAAAAATAAGACTGCGAAAAAGCTGTGTCATTAAATTATTATGCGTTTTCTGGCTTCATCATAATTTTGCCAAAGAACTTTCCAGAGAGCATTTTTGTATGTGCTTCTGCAGCTTGTTCAAATGTATAAGTAGAATCAATTTCTGCTTTAATTTTACCCTTACCCATCCAATACAAACCAAGATCCATTTCAGCTTTAGTTCCTTGAGTTGAACCTAACACATTGATTCCTTTAAAGAAGATGTGTCTAAGATCAATTTTTGCATCATATCCAGTAGTAGCTCCACATGAAACAAGTGTTCCTCCATAGTTAAGCAGGGTCAATTGTTTGTTAAAGTGAGTTTCTCCAATATGGTCAAATGTTAAATCAATTCCTGGCCTAACACCAGTTTTTGCAGCAATATCTTTTGTAATTTTAAAGACTTCTTTGTGCCAGTCTTCTTTTCTATGATCTACTGCATAATCAGCACCTAATGCTTTGCATTTATCGAGTTTATCTGCACTAGCAGTTGCAATAACAGTACAATTGTAGAGTTTTGCAATTTGAATTCCAAAGCTGCCAACACCAGAACCTCCACCCATAATTAGAACAGTTTGTCCAGGTGTAATTTTGGCTCTTCCAACTAACATATGCCAAGAAGTAAGAATTGTCATTGAAGCTGCTGCTGCATCTTCATAAGAAACTCCTTCTGGAATTTTTGATACATTAACTTCTGGTAGATGTACTAGTTCACTATATGCACCCCAGAGTGGGCCTGTTTGGAATCCCCAAACTTGTCTATTGGTACAATCAAATTCTCTACCTGATGTACATAATGCACATGTTCTACATGAAAGATTGGAATGTGAGACAACTCTATCCCCTACTTTGATAGTTTTTACATCTTCTCCTACTGCAACAACATCTCCTGCAGCATCAGAACCAGATACGTGTGGTAATGGGATAGCAATTGGTACACCTCTCATTCCCCAGATATCATTATAGTTAAGAGCTGCTGCTTTTAGTTTGAACACAACTTCATTTGCTTTTGGTTTTGGATCAGGAATATCTTTTACTTTTAAAATTTTTGCATAATTATCATCAGGAGCATATTCTTCATAAACTACAGCTTTCAATATGGATCCTGATATTATCCCCTAATTATATTTTCTCTGATTAGATACGATTTATCTTAAAATCACGTTTTGGTTGTTGAATTGATAATAAAATTTGTTTAAGTTGATTGTCATTAATTTGAGAATTCATCTTTCCTTGTGATGCCATTCCAATTAGATATTGCTCTACTAAATCAGATAATTCAGGTTTAACCATCTTGATGTTATTTAATCTCATTCTTGCATCTGGAGAGAGTATTTGTTTGAGGATTTGCTCTTTTTGAGCAGTCATATCGTGATTTTGTTTATCTTGATCAGGTGATTCAGAAAAACTCATTTTAAATCTAAGAGTATATTTTTAGTTGAGGATTTACAACGATCAGTTCGTTTAGAATTTCTGTTGATAATCTATCTAATTTTTGCATTCCTTTTTTTGAAATGACACGGCCTTTTTTCTCAACTTTCTCAACATATCCAAGCTTTTCTAATCCTTGAATTGCATTACGAATTATTGCGCCTCCAGCATCTTTATGATGAGCAGCACCATATCCTGATGGTCTACCTCCACCATAAATTTTTCTTAATTCGTTAATTCCAAGCGGACCATGAAGGTAAATTTTTCTCATTAGTGATGCACATCTTGTATGCCACCAATCTCTGTCTTGAGGTGGTTTATCTGCATGAGCTCCAGTTTTTACAAATGGAATCCAAGAAGGAGCAGGAATATCTTCATTTTTTAAAATAGCTGCCAATCTACTAATCAATACATCAGATGGTACATCGTATACCTTTGCCATAAGGTCAAAAACTCAGGAATCGTCTTATAAATCATTGAGCTATTATTTTGCGATAAGTATGCCCACAAAGGTTACACGAAATTCTGATCGACTTTATTGATGTTCTGCCTAATCGAATTTTAGAATTTATCCCTGGGGCGATAAATGATTTACATTTTTTACAAAATACAATTTTTAATTCGTAAGGCATACGAATTTTGTGTCTTGTGCTAATTCTTTGGGCCAGTAATGCCTGTCTCTGAGATAGTACTGGATTCATTTTTGCATTAGAAATTGCACTATTAATTAAAATCTGCATTCTCTCTAATGCAATTTGTCTAAGTGCAGGTTTCACAATTATTAATCACTATCCACCTAAAAATTAGTTCTCTTTTAATAGAAAAGTGCAGTCAGCGGGATTCGAACCCGCGTCACAGGGTTGGAAACCCCGAATACTAACCAGGCTATACTATGACTGCACAAGAAAACAAACTTAATTTCCTACATAAAAACGGTTTTTTCATACTCGTAGAGCATACGTGCAATCACTACATGAGCCTCATAAGACAAGTTACCAACTGAAAATAAGCGATTTATTTTATTGTTTATTGATTCAGAAAAGTGGCCTTTTTGAAATCCACCTATAACTATACAAGAATTATCTGAAATTTGAGAGCTAATTTTTTCAAATGAGCTTAGTTCTCCTTTAGTTGAAAATCCAATAATCTTGGATGGTTTGATCTCATTGATTAACTCAGTAAACGATTTTTTTTTAATTTCCAATAACACATCTTTGCCAGATTGTATAGTTTTTTCTAAATATAATTTTTCAATAAGACCTTCAAATCTATGATATGATTTTGGAATGTGAACATTTTCTCCAATGTAAATTACGTTATCGTCAATTGTGTGAATATAGATTTTAATTTTATTTTGTGAGTACAATGGAATTGTTGTAGCTTCCAATATAGAAAAATGAACTAGATCAGGTCTTCCTCTTTTAATTTCATCATTGATTCCTTTCATTGCAGCAAAATGCCATGAATTATCAAGCAATATTTCAGACGGATGTTTTCCAAATTTTTGTGCATGTGAGATTACTGAAGGATGATCTTGTAATTCTAGAGGAACTGTTTCTAATGCAGATTCTGCTAAAATCAGAGAGAACATCTTAATTGATCAGTTCTATCTGATTTTTAAATTCATTCCAACTAGATTTTGGTGTTCCATCAACATCCAATAATCCAGAATTACAAATGTAATGACTCAATCTTTCCATTATGTATTCACTGCTTCCTAAACCAGACCCACCACCTACAGTTAGAGTTTGATTAGCGATTTCTGGTTTGTCAATCACACATGTGCCATCAGGTCTATCATATTGCCTGTACCAAGTGAAAAATTCTATTTTAGATTCATTTTCAGTGTAAAATTCAAAGGATTTTTCTAGAAATATTTGCTGTGATGTTTCATTACCTCCTACAAAATCAGAAGTACTCCAACTAACCTCAAAAAGTCCAATTTTTTTATCAGGTATTATTTCAAATGTCTTTTGCAAGTCTGCTTTAGCTTCTTCTGGTGTTTTGACAATATCATTTAAGGTATCAACTGGGAAATATGAAAAAGCCACAAAATCACCTATTGCTAGATCAGATACAATATGCTCTAAATTTTTATTTAATACGTTATGTAACGCAAATCCATTTCCAATTTGCACATCGGGGTGTTTTTCTTTTAATTTTGTGTATACTCCATTGAAGAGTTCTTTGTATACAGGAATATTTTGTTCGTGATAACGAAATTGAGATTCTGTTTCTCCTGCAATTACAACTGTATCTATAATATCATAACGAGACAATATTGCATCAAGAACGTTTACTAGTCGATCTTCTCCAATCGCATTAAGTGATGGTTTTCCTATCCAATTTGGAAATGGTCCTAGTGTTTCACCATTAATAACAGAAAAAAATAATGTTACTTTGAGATTATTATTTTTATTAAAACTCATCAGAGCATCTGATTGTTTCCAGTCGTATTCTCCTCTTACAGGCTCAACAATATTCCAAAACATGTACACGTTACTTCTTCCAATACCAGTAGATGATGCTTCAGCATAAATTTGATTCAAGTCTTGTAGTGTTATTGCTGAATGTGGTGCGTTAATTACAAGGCCAATTTTTTCATTATGTTTCTGAATTGGAGTTGGTTCTAAATTTGGTGTTAGTAATATCACTGCAACTATAGCAATTACTACGGCTATACCTCCAGATATTCCTAGAATTTTTTTATCCACATTATGAACGTCATTAGAAGAGAGTAAAAAAGTTTACAAAAAGATCATTATCGATCATGAGAACTTTTATTATGTCTTAATTTTATTTCTTAATTAATTAGATTAAGATAACGACGAGTGGCTCTGTGGCGCAGATTGATCCACAACCGGCTTGCGAAGCCTTAACACGTGGACCTTTACCACTCGTCGGTCATCGTAATATTCCGATAACCATTATTTCCTTTGCTTCTATTGTCTACCCTGATGTACAACCGCTGTATCCGCATTCAATGCAAATACTACATCCTTCTACAAATACAAGGTTGTTTTTGCATGTTGGACATAAACGATCTTCTGATACTTCTTGTCTAGTAGGTTCAGATGTTATTTCTTCATCATGTACTTTGAGTTCAAGTGAATCATGTACATGTGATTTGATGTATGGATTTGATATCATGGTTGTTACATATTTAGTAACATGTTCACTTGGTGTAACATCAAATACTTTTTCTGCGTTTTCACTTGTCATGTGAAGTACTTGTTTGTGTCTTGAACCATCACGGTACACTGTAATTCCCTTTAGACCCAATTCATGAGCCAATAGATATGCAGACTTTACATCTTCTGCTGTAACATCATATGGCATGTTAATTGTCTTGGCAATTGCATTTCCAATCCAATCTTGCCATACTCCTTGGGCCATTAGATGATCTGCCCAGTGAATATCCATTGCAGTTACATAGACGTCTTGCATCCATTGTGGAATTTCAGGAATTCCTTTTAGTGAGCCATAGTTGTCTGCAATCTTTGCAAGGAGTTCATCGCTGTATAGACCATGTTCTTTGAGTACTTGTTCAACAATTTTGTTGGTGTAAAAGAATCGACCTACTGTTACTCTCTTCTCAAAGACTAGAGCAAATGCTGGCTCCATTCCGTTTGAACAATCTGCAATCATAGATAGTGTTCCTGTTGGAGCTACTGTAGTAGTCAAAACATTTCTTATTCCATGTTTCTTGATCTTATCAATTAGTGCATCCCATTCATAACAGTGAGACTCTTTTGGTTTCTCATAATATCCTGCAATTGGAATCTTTCCTTCAGGATATTCTGTTTTTGAGCATAGTGGGAATTCACCTCTAGATTTTGCTAGTGCTACACTTTCTTCCATTGAATAATAAGTCAATGCTTCAGATAGTTTTGATTGTAGATCGTATCCTTCTTTGGAGTTGTATGGAATCTTTAATTTGTATAATAGATCTGCTACTCCCATTACACCTAATCCAATTCTTCTAGAATCTTTTGATGCAATATCAATTTCTTTTACAGGATAGTGATTTACATCAATGATGTTATCTAAGAATCTGGTAGTCTTTCTGATTGTTTCTTCATATCTTTGCCAATCAAATTCGTATTCTCCATCAGCTTTTCTCTTTACGAGATTTACCAAGTTGATAGAACCAAGATTACATGATTCGTACGGATAAAGACTTTGTTCACCACATGGATTTGTAGCTCTTAGTGGAGCTTGTCTTGCTTTGGCAAATACATTGTATTTGTTAATTTGATCAAAGAAGATCAATCCAGGCTCTGCACTCTTCCATGCAGAAAGAGCTATCAAGTCAATTAATTGATGTGCATTGATTTCTTTTACTGGTTTTCTGTCACGTGGACTACGTAACATGTATTTTCCATCAGTTGTATTTACAAGTGCATTCCAAAAGTCTTCCCAAATACCTACACTGACATTAAAGTTCTCCAAAACACCAGGTTCTGTTTTATTTGTGATAAATTTTTCAACATCTGGATGCCAAGCTTCAATGATTCCCATGTTAGCTCCTCTTCTTTTACCTCCTTGTTTTACAACTTCAGTCACGGTATTGATGATATTCATAAAAGAGACAGGACCTGATGCTACACCTGATGTTGATGCAACAATATCGCCTTCTTCACGAAGATCAGAATAGTTGATTCCAACTCCGCCTCCAGATTTGAATATTAGTGCTGCATCAGAAGTTGATTTCATGATTTTCTCCATGTCATCTGGCATTCCAAGAACAAAACATGCTGAAAGCTGACCAAGTCTACCACCAGCATTCATCATTGTTGGTGAATTTGGCAGAAAGTCTTGTGCTGTCATCAATTCAAAATATTCTGTGATTTTGTCTGCGTAACTATCTAATTCTTTTGCTGCAAGTAGAGTTAGAAGATCTTTAAAGCTTACTTTCATCTGACCTTTACTTGCAAGAGTCACATAATGATTGATCAGGGATCTAAAGTGCCACTTGTTGAGAAAATATTCTCCAATTTTGAATTTGTAATCAAAATTATCTAATTTCTCAAGATATGTGCGTGCTTCTTCAATATCTTGGGTAATATTTCCAGTTTTTTCAAACACTTTTGAATCATATAGGACATCACCTATTCCAACAAGAATTGCAACTCTTTCAAACATTTGAGTTGGTGATTCAATGATTTCATTTTTGTTGTTTCTGAAAAGATATCTAGATGCCAATACTCTCAAGCAATTTAGATCAAAATTCTTGGAAACAGGATCTAAAGATTTTAGGTTTAAGACTTTCATTTTTTCGTCCCTTAATTTTCTTCGTTCATGTCTGTAAACGATGTATGCTTTTGCAATGTCGCTATTTCCACAATCGATAAGAGTTGACTCTACAATGTCTTGAATATCCTCAACGCTAGGAGCTCTAGAATTTGTGAACCCCTGTTCGACTAATTTTTGTACAACTTTATTTGCAAGTTGATCGGCTAGCGCACGGTCGGCTTTAGAGGTGGCTGCCAACGCTTTGTATATAGCGTTTGAAATTTTATTTTGATTGAAGGCCGTTATAGCGCCACTGCGCTTACGGATCTCATTGATAGTACTTTCTATTTGTGATTTATCCAATTATAATCTCCCCGCAAGAGGTAAGAAATATGATGGTATAAATGATTTGGCAGTTTTTTCTAAAAATTCGGTGGAAAAATATTGACAACGGTCCAATCGATATCATAATGGTATTATGAATTTAGTAACAAGTCACAACGATGATCGCTTATGTAAAGCGTCACATTTTTTTAAGATGATCGGAACTAGTTTTAGACTTACGAATTTCAGATGACATATGAAGACTTGCACTTTGGACATTTGTCAACAAAGGGTTCATCTTTGAATCCACATTCACCACAGAGTGATACTTTTTTCACAGGCTTAAAGGAAGATGTAAGCTCTGCTGCTTTCTCAATTGATTTTTTAATATCAGCTTGAGTAGCATTCTGATCAATGTCTAGTTTAACTAGTAAACCACCATTAAGCAATTTAGATAGTCTAGTACATTCTGTGATAATTTCACTCTTGGTTGTATAATCAGATATCTCAGATGCTTTTAACACTATTCCTTGTGAATAAGAGTCACTATCCATAGAGTTTAGTGCAGAATTTTTACCATATTTTTCACCATCTAGGTTTGCAAATCGGCTAGATCCTTCTGTTTCAATCATGGATATCGCTACAGTATCACCGAGTTCCTTACCTTTCTTAGTAGCAACATCAACTGCAGTTTCTATTACTTTATTGAGTACGTCTCTTCCTTCTTTATTATCTTGGAAACCAAGTATATTGAAGACCGATTCTTTCAAACCTACTAGATTAACAATTAAAGATACAGAACTTCTTTGCATGTATTGAGTATTTTTTGCAAGTATTGGATTTAATCCTCTTCGTGTAAGATCAGAGATGTCTTTCTTTCTTAATGCCATAGAAGATAATGCAGGTTTCATTAGCAATGCGAGTCTTGCTCTAAAGTATGTTTCATCTTTGTTGGATTCAAATGCAAGTCTTGGAAGATTGATCGATACAGATTGTAGTGTAATTGCAAGTGGACCAGAATTTTTAGTTGTGCCATTTGTAATACCATAACTTGATACTTCACCTTTTGCAAACATGACTTTGCCGCCAATCGCAATAATTTCAGATAATGCATCAGAGACATCAGAGATTTTTCCTTTATCGAAATCAACAATTAAACCAATTTTTGGAATTGGAGTTATCTTTGTGTAATTCTTGTAAGCATTAATGATTGCATTAACAATTTTTAGATCAGAACCTAATTGAAGTCTAATTGAAACATCAGTGCTTTTTCTATTATACTTTGATGTAGTAGAAGCAGTAGAAAATGCATCTGTCAGTTTTTGTTCTAACTCTGGAATGTTCTTTGCATGTTTTGTAAATAATGGAATTAATCCATCAAGAACAATTTCTTGTGAAGCTTCTTTGGAAAGTAATGAAATGATAATAGATAAAGAAGATGTGACATCATCTAGTGTTTTTGATGATGTAATTCTTGACACATCAAGATATTTTCCGCCAAGAATAACTCCGTCTTCAATCAATTCTTTTACATTAACAAATATTGTATCAGGTATCATTGACCATATTCCAGGATTTGAAATATGCATATCACCAGAAAGATGGGAATCTGCAACATCTTTTGGTAATACATTTGTGAGTAAGTGTTCTGCAAATACTTTTTGACCCGTATTGAAAAGTAAGCCCTCTGCGCCATTATCTACATTGTCTAGATTTGTAAGCATCTCTTGAACGTCGTATACAGGCAGGCCTAGGCGTGCCAGTTTGTTGCGGTATTCTTCATGACCATGCTCTAAAAGGACCGAATTTACCATTTCTCGAATAAGAGATCCTGTAAGATAGGTTGTCTGATATTTGTAAATTCTATTTTCAACTTCTTCAGTAATTTTTTGGGCTAACTCTAGTGGTAAGCTGCCTTCGCGTACAAGTGATTGAATAATTTTATGAGAATTAAATTCTTCAATTGATTCATGAGATGTTCTGACATACATCTTACCACTTTCAATAATTGAACGTTCTTCAATTTGTCTTGCTAAGCTTAAGACCAATTTTCCAAGATTTGTAATGGTATAACGTCTTTCAGATTTA
Organism: Nitrosarchaeum sp.; assembly: GCF_025699065.1. Taxonomy (NCBI): domain Archaea; kingdom Thermoproteati; phylum Nitrososphaerota; class Nitrososphaeria; order Nitrosopumilales; family Nitrosopumilaceae; genus Nitrosarchaeum; species Nitrosarchaeum sp. The sequence goes on from NZ_JAILWF010000004.1 coordinate 25,015, forward strand.
TTTAGTGCTACAAGTGATTGTCTCAATAATTTTCTTAAATGGTATGCAAATTTTCCACTCTCTTTTTTAGATTTGAATCCAGCCAGTGACTTTAATTCAGAATAAGTCAGAGGGCCCTTTGAATTTAAGATTCTTAAAATATCGATTCTGTTAGGACTTGCCATTACAGAAAAGATCATCCTTACACGTTTTGACGTGGATTGAAGAATTCCGCTTCGCTTTGGCTCTTCTAGCTCTTCATCCAATTCCATACTAAATCAATAAAAAAGGAAGGAGTAATTAAGACTTATGACTAGATCATTTTTGTAGATTTTAGATCCATTTTCTAATTGAAATAAAATTTGAGGGGTTGTAACATTAGATGTAGACAACAAAAATAAAAAATTATGAAAAGATTTTTAGATCAGTTTTCTTGAACATCAAGAGAAAATTCAGATGTTGACAATTTTTGTCCACATGAAGGACACTTTCCACTATATGGTGTCATTACATCTTTGAGTGCTTTTAGCATTTTTATATTAGCGATCTTTTCTCCGCATTTACCACATGTAATTTCTACAGACATGAAAGAAAGCAGTGGTAGAAAAGTATTAAGAAATGATTTTGATTTTTTTTAATAATTCAAACAAATATTTTTACTGTTTTTTAATAATAATTCCACAACCATCTTCAAAACCGGCGATTCTGGCTCTAGTTCCTACAGGTAGATCTTCAGGTGTTGCAATTCCAGCCATAAATCCTGAAATTCTCAAATGTGTATTGTCTAATTGAAGCACCACGAATGCATAAGGTGTAAATTTTTCAAAACCCGCAGGAGCTACAGTTATTATCGTATAAGTGGCAATTGAGCCTACTCCGTCTAAAACAAGATCCTCAAAGCCTTTACTGCCACATTTTAGGCAGTAATATGCAGTAGACAAGTGAATGTATCCGCACTTTGTACATTTGTGAGTTAAGAGTTTACCTTGTTTTGCATATTCAATAAGTTGTTCTTCAATAGTCATTTTACACACTTTGGAATATATGAACAGCGCAACTTGCACCAGTTGCACCAAAATTATGAGTTAAACCAATTTTTGCATCTTTAACAGTTCGTGCTCCTGCTTTACCAGTTAATTGATCATAAACTTCTACTACTTGTCCTACACCTGTAGCTCCAATTGGATGTCCTTTTGATTTAAGACCTCCTGATGGATTAATTGAAATGTCTGAATTTAAACTAGTTCTACCTTCTCTTACAGCTTGTACCCCTTTACCTTTTTCAAAGAATCCTAAATCTTCAGTGTCAACAATTTCTGCAATAGTAAAGCAATCATGTACTTCAGCAAAATCAATATCTTTTGGAGTAACACCAGCCATTTTGTATGCATCTGCTGCTGCAATCTTTGTACTAGGAATAGTAGTCATGTGTTCACGTCCTTGCAATGCAGCAGGTGAACCACCTCTACCAGATCCAATAACTTCAATGTAATCACCGCCATGAGATTTTGCAAACTTTTCAGAACAAAGAATAACAGAACTTGCGCCATCAGAAAATGGACAGCAATCATAAAGTTTTAGCGGACTTGCAACTACCGGAGATTTTAGTACATCATCAATTGTAATTTTCTTTTGCATGTGAGCTTTAGGATTTAGAAATCCATTGTCGTGATTCTTTACTGCAACTCTTGCAAAATCTTCTTCAGTTGCACCAAACTCAGTCAAGTAAGCTCTTGCCATTGATGCAAATAATCCTGGAAAAGATGCACCTGCTTGGCCTTCATAAAAAAAATCAGAACAATATGCAAAGTAAGTTGTTGTCCATTCAGTTCCTGTATGAGTTACTTTTTCAACGCCAGTTACTACAAGACAATCATAAAATCCAGCCGCAACATTGGCATATGCTTCTCTAAAGGATACTGAGCCACTTCCACATGCTGATTCTATTGTTAATGATGGTTTATCTGGAATTCCCAATCTACTCATTAAAACAGGTCCAAGATGTACCTGCTTATCTGCAACTCCAAAGACGTTTGAAATGTAAGATGCTTTGATCTCTTTTGGATCGATTCCTGCATTTTCTATAGCTAAAACGGATGCCTGAGTAGTGATATCAGCTATACTTTCTGATAATTTACCATATTTGGTGCTACCTGCGCCAAGAACACAGACCTTTTCCACAAATGTCACTGACCCAAGTCCCTATAAAAATTGTTTTAGTAAATTCATTATAGAATATGCCGTCAAAGAAATCATTGCTCAAAACTATTCAGGTTAAAAGGACCATCACTAGACACGTAGCAAAAACTACAAAGTCAAAGACAGCAATTTTCAAAAAAGAGATCATTCAATATTTGGACATTAATGGATACTTGTCTTGGTCATCAAAAGATAGAAAATATATGATTCTTGGGACAAATTCTCCAAAAAACGGGCTAGTTGAATGTCCAGAATGTAGATTAGGCCAGATAATACTAATCAGATCTAAAACAACAAGAAAACGATTCATGGGCTGTTCAAACTTTCATGGAGGTTGTAAAGCATCATCACCGCTATTGCAGAAAGCAAGACTTAGAGCAATGAAGATTCCATGTGATGTATGCAAGTGGCCAATGATAATTTTCCGTTACTCAAGAAAACAAAAATGGACTAGACAGTGTTCAAACTTTAATTGTGAAAGTAGAAAAATTAAATCTTCAAAGTAGGATAGATATCAGTACGTCTGTTTTTTAATAACGGTAGAATCTTTCTAATTTGTTTTACATTTTTTAATTCAATGTCGACATATCCAATTCCTTGTTTCTTTTTCATATCAAGCAAAATTTTTCCGTATGGATCAATTACAAGACTTCGTCCACAGTAAATATTTCCAACTTGATCAGGGGCAATGACATAACAACCATTTTCAATTGCACGTGTCTTGTTGATTGTAATCCAATGTTCTTCTTTCATGTTACCTTTCACCCAAGCTGATGGTGCAACTAGAATTTCAGAGCCTGCAACAGCAAGTGATCTTGACATCTCTGGAAATCTCAAGTCATAGCAAATCATCATTCCTATTTTCCCAATAGTAGTTGATACAGGCTTTGCAATCTTTGAGCCTTTAACCATTTTATCAGACTCTCTAAATCCTAGAGCATCATAGAGATGAATTTTTCTGTATCTTGATATCACTTTACCATTTTTATCAATAATAAATGAAGTGTCATATACGCGATCTTTTTTTGTACTTTTTTCATAAAATGATCCTACAATATCTATGTGATTTTCTTTGGCACACTTTGCAATACTAGTTACAAAATTTCCAGTGATAGTTTCAGCTAAAGTTGCTAGCTGTTTTGATGATTGTGATGAATTTGTATAAAACATCATAAATTCTGGAAATGCAACAAGTGTAGCTTTTTTTTCTGCTGCTTTTGTAATATAATCAATAATTTTTTTTAGATTAGTTTCTTTTTTAGTAGATGCCTTAAACTGTACAATCGCAACTTTCATGAAATTTGTATTATTAAAGAGGATAAAAAGATAAAGTGGTACAAACATGAAATGTACCATTTTGTTATTATGTAAATTAGTGATAAAGAAATTAACCGACCATAATGTGTATATGTGTAGCCCTCTAACTGGAAGGGAATTATTCCAGTATTTTTTTAAAATAATTAAAGTTGGTTTCCTGCTAGAAACCAGTTTTCTTTTGGATTATCCTCAAAAACTACAATGACATGAGATTCTTTTGTTTTTAGAATTTCTACAGCAGATTTTGTGATTGCTTTTGCATATTCATCTTTTTGTTGTTGAGTTCTTCCAGGATACATTGAGACTGTAATCAATGGCATGATTAGTTTGAAAAAGTTACAATGATTTATTCTTTAGACTTAGCCTTTGTACCCATATCTTGTTCCGTATGTGTACTCAGAGCCATGTGTTTTCTTGTATAGATATCCAGTAGCAAGTCCTACTACAAATCCACCAATATGAGCAAGATATGCAACACCACCTCCTGCAACACCAAATCCACCAATAAAAAATGGAAGTAAGTTTTGGAAAACAAGCCAAAATGGTAAGAACCATCTAGCTTGGATATGCAACATTCTGATAAAGAATCCCATTATCATTACAGTCTGAATCTTTGCTCTTGGAAACATTACAAGATATGCACCAAGTATTCCAGATATTGCACCAGATGCACCTACTGCAGGAATTACACTTGTAGGATCACCAAGTATGTGAATTAATCCTGCGCTTATTCCCCACATCAGATAAATTCCCAGATATTTTAATCGACCAAACTTTAGTTCAATGTTATCGCCAAATATCCACAAAAACAACATGTTACCTCCAAGATGCATTGCACCACCATGTAAGAAAGTAGAACTAAGAAGAGAGATGTATGGTTCAGTAGGACATTTAATTTGCATTGATCCTTGTCCAAAATCTATGTTAGAAACAGTTGCGCCTGTAACACAGTTTGGCACTGCACCCCAATTATAAAATAATGAAAATGCATTTTGATTCGTAAATTCAATAAATTGTCCAGTATATGCAATTTCTATAAGGAATACTAGAACATTAGCTGCAATTAATGCATAAGTTACTTTTGGTTTGAATCCTGGAGGATGTGGATTTTCATCGCGTAATGGAAACATTAGATATTAAGATTGAATAAAAATTGTATAATAAGATTATTCAAGACTTGCTATAAAGGAAAAATCACACTAGAATAATTTTTCGTTTGACAAGATTTTCAATAATATTTAGGTAATCATCGTCAGAAATCTTGTCTTCGGACCACCATAATGATGCAGTTTTAACCCATGATGGTATTTTCCAATTTGATTGAACCGTTATTTCTTTTGAGGGTACAGAGATAATTCCTTTTTCAAACAAAAATGCTATGCCCTCTAGAAATTCCGAATCAGAAATTTGATCAGTTGACCACCAATTTGCATTTGTTTTTATCCATTGAGGAATTTTTGAAGTGATAGGTGGTAATCCTTTTTCAAAACCAGTAATTTTGAGAATACCCTGTGATGTAGGACCTACAGTAAATGCAACATGCCAAAATCCCATATCATCTATACTTTGGATAAAGTGAACAGGTTTATCATTTAATGTGACATTGAATTTCTCTTTTCCAGAAATTTGTGGGAATTCAAAATTTGCATATGTTTCAAGTGGATAGCTGTTGTATCCACGCATAGTAAGAGTGGTTCCTTCTTCGTTAAATTTAGCTGCAGAATACCATGCACCAGAATCATATCTAAAATCAAAGTCGCCCCCATTTTTCTTAGTAGAAACAGGAATTACAGTGCTATCTACAGGAGCAAAACAACTGTAATAAAAAATATCTTCAGTAATCGAAGGATCTGGATACATCGAAAATTCTTTAATTTCGCCTGGCTCTATTTTTTCAATATGTTCAATATTAGAAACAACATCTAGCATTTTTTCATGACCATTAGCTATTGCAAGAACTTTTGGGTTGAATATAGTTTGATTTCCATTATTAATAATTCTCCCAGTAACATGACCATCGTCATGTTTGATTAAGGTTTTATCATAAAGAATTGTAATTGATAGTGGATCTTTTTCTGTTTTTGCAAATTTTAGTTTAGGTTCAAGTAAGATAGGAGTATCAGATGTAATTTCAGGTAATTTTATTTTAAATGGAATATCAGTTCTTGGGGGAATTGTAACGTGAGTTATTGTCTTTGTAAATGTATTTTCTCCATCAATCACAGTAATAGAAATAGTTGGAATTAGTGCAAAATCATTTTGATTCTTTACATTACCTCCAACAGTATACACTCCTTCATAATCATAATATCCAACATATTCTTGTGAAGGAATAAAAACTTCAGCAAATGCAAATTGAAAAATCAATAAAGTAAATACAAAACCAGTTATAGAAAATATTATTTTTAGTTTAGATAGATTAGAAAGCGTTGAATATATCTTCGAATCCAGATGTTGGTTTTTCAAGTAATCCTGGTCTATAGTCTTCAATTAATCGATCTATTATCATTCTAGATTTAATATAATATCTCTTTCTTGTATTTTCAAGTTTAATTTCAATTAGTTCATCTTGTACTAACTGTGATAAATATAAGGACACAGTTGATGGGGATTTTCCTACTTCGTTTACTAATTCATTAAACTCAAGACCATCTTGTTTCACTAGAGCTAGCAATAGATCTCTTTGAGTCTGTCTACGTAGTGCTTTGATAATTTTTGATTCGTCTTCAGTAATTCTCGGTGGGTAAAATCTAGTTTGTCTTGGACCACGTACTACTTTGATTATTCCGTGTTTTTCTAATTTACCAATGTAGTGACTAAGAACTCCATTTTTTAATCCTGAAGAACGCATTAACTCCCTAAATTGGATTCCAGGACTTTGATCTATGATTTTTTGTAATTGTAGATTTCTATCAGTCATTTCTAAACACTCCCAAGGCTAACAATCCTAATGTACTGAACGTCAATAAATGTCCTATCTCTAGTAGAGAGATATCACCTAAATCATAAAGCCCAGGCCATGTAGCATCAATTACCAATACTGCTTCAGCCGCAATAAAAGTTGCAAAAGCAAATGTACTAAGTAGCAGTCTTTTTGTCTTTAATCTAGAATATGCTAGTACTGCAAGGATTGTAATGAATATGGCAAGTGTGATTCCAGCAATATGTAAAAAGATGTGCATTAGATGAAAGCCATGTAAAATGTGAGGAATTATTACAGGAATTGCCAGTATTGCAACTACACCTATAACTACAATAGAAAATAGTGTAGATTTCCGTTCAATTAGACTTTGAGGCCTAAACAAATCACAAAAAATACAGTTTTTATGAATTTAAACAGACTGGTTCATGTTTCGAAGTATGAGCGATCAGACACGAAGAATTCTATTTTTTATTAAAAATTGCAATCCCTGAACAAAAGTTTCATCATCAATTTGTCCATCTGCCCACCATCCTGCATTGTTTTTAACCCAAGATGGAATTTCATTTTCAACAGTACCTGATCCTTGAGCTGTTGGTGGAACTTTGACTATTTTTTCTTTGATAAGATATTGAATTGCGTGTACAAATGAATTATCGTCAATTTGTTCGTTTGACCACCATCCTGCATTGTTTTTAACCCAATCAGGAATTGAGATATAATTATTTTCACTAAGTGAATTATTAATTACGATTGGAATTGACGTACTTGCAAGATTATTATCTGCAAGATTTTGGAAGTTTAATTTAACAATCCCATTTATGTCATCAGGTATTGTAAATTCTGCGATGTTATGCTTTTCTTTTGAATCAGTACTAATTCCACTTTGTTTAAAAATTATTCTATCATTTTGAGTAACGGAAAAATCATAATTAACTGCTATAGGTCTATTTTTAAGAAAAACATCAATTACATCAAAATAAATTATAGCTTTGGAATTTGATTGTAAGTTTTGAGGTTCCCAAGTTACAAAAATTCTAAATTGTCCATTAGAAGTAACCGAGCTTAGCTTAATATCATCAGAATTTGGTTTTATAAGAAAATTCATTCCATTTTGTGGTGACTGATTATTGTAAATGTTTTGTAATTCTTTTTGGCTAATAATAAAATGAACTACCCGTTTTTCAGAAAAAAAATCATCAATTGTTACAATGTCATCAGAGAGTTTGATGCCATTGACATACATAGAAAATCCAGATACCAACAAATCACCAAACGTTTTTGGGATAACTAATTCCTCGTGTACAACAGATGTTTGATTGATATTATCTAGACTCCATTCAAAAGGCATTGAGAAAGTGATCTCTTTAGATTCAATATCATATTCAAAATTCTTTATTTCATCATAGTATGTAATAACATTAATTTCCTGCAAACCAAAAATAGGGTGATTGATTTCATGTTTAGAAGTTTGTGCAATGGAAATTCCAGCGTTAAATGTAAGAGGTATATCTAATTTATTTGAATATCCATCTGCTGTAAGAATAGTTACGTCTAATTTGTAAAGCCCACCATCACTTAATCGTGGACCTTTAATGTTGATCTTCCTATTATCCAATCCAAGTAATGAAGCAAAGAAATTACTTCCGTTTTCTTCTTGGATTTGAATTGATTCTGTGTTTTCAGATATAAAATTTAAGACTAGAAATCCATTATCACTTTGAAATTCTTTTTCAAAAAGAAATTGTTCACCATGACTAGATTTAATTAAAAAAGTAACGTCTCTAAGAGTAATTTTTGAGTTAAAATCGATTAATGAAATTGATATTTGTTGATCATCATTTTCATCAGGATTGTTTGTAGATGAAGAAACTTCTAAACTCACTTGTTTTCCATTTAGATCTACGGGTGGAAATATTTCACTTCCAACGCCGTGACCATAAATATCTACAATAGTAAATGTAATCAGAATAGAAATGATGAATAAAGATATCATATGTAAAAAAAATTGTTTACAATCCTTTTTTTGTTGCCTGAGACATATTTTGAACATGATGTTTGTTTCGCAGGGTTAAGAAATAATGATCAAGTCCATTTGGTTGGATCTTTTTTCCAAATTTGTTTGCCATCAATTGTTACTAAATCTTTTTCTTCAAAGACTGTATGCCATTTTCCATTGTGAGGAAAAATTTTATTCATTTCTTTTACTTTATCATTAGTTGGTGCTTTATTCATTAAAGCTCCCCATCTCATATTAGGTATTTTTGGAAGAATATCGTTAATATCTTTCATATATTATCACTTAATTATTTCTGGATTTTCATTATACCTTCTTTGATCAGATATTGTATACCCTGAACAAAAGAATTATCGTCAATAGATCCATCTGCCCACCAGCCTGCATTGTTTTTAATCCAAGATGGAATTACATTTGCACCAATACCTGTACCTTGAGTGGTTGATGGAATTTTCATAATGTTTTCTTTAATCAAATATTGAATTCCCTGAACAAAAGAATTATCGTCAATAGATCCATCTGCCCACCAGCCTGCATTGTTTTTAATCCAAGATGGAATCGACACTGAAGATCCAGGAGTTTTTGGCAAACTTGGACCAATTTCAATTATTCCAGAACCTATACCAGCATATTTTGCATCATACATTATTCCAGTTCCATAAACTAGGATATCAATTCTATATTGTCCTTGAGATGGGACAAATATTTTTTGAGTATCTAATCCTTCAAATGCAACTATACCAGGATTTTGTGGATCAGTGCCTGAATTTCGTTTTATTTCTTTATTATTTTCATCAATAAGCGAATATGCATATCTTACATCTTTTAGTAGATTTCTATTTTCATCAAAAAATGTTAGTTCAAATGGAATTTCTTCGCCTGCGCCATAGCTACCATCCCAAGCAATACTTACTGTTGTAGGAACTTGTTTGTTGGTTTTAGTATCTACTAAATAAAATTGTGTGGAACTTTTTGAGACACCGCTTTGTGGAACTAGTTTTAATTTCATAATTCCACTGTCATAGTTTTTTGGACCCAAAGAATCATTGATTTTTTGTAGTTCATTTTTAGTTATAAGAAAATGTATAATGTTTGTATCATCATATGAGTACGGATCATTTAACAATGCACGTTGATCTATTTCTACACCGTTAACGTATCCTTTGAATTGTTTGCCTTCTGCATACGGTGTAAAGCTCTTTGGAATTCTTACTTCCTCATGTACCACTTGAACTAAATCTACATAGCCAGGATCCCAATCAAATGGCATATCAAAATAGATAGAATTATCAGAGTTATCGAATTTAAAATTCTCTACTTCATCATAGTAAGTTTTTACCACTACAGGAATTTCTTGTGCATTTGCAGTTTTAATGAAAAAATCTTGATCTTGTGCAACACTAACAAAAGTATCATAGCTGAGTCTATTAGCTAATAGTGCTTTTGGACTAGTAGCTCCTTCAATATCGACTCTAATATTGTATAATCCACCTTTATCAAATATTGGGCCTTTGATTTGTGTTCTTCCATCTCCCTCTGCATACAAAGCTTCAGGTGCACTAGCATGCTCAGAACCATAATATTTTGTACACTTCCATAGTTCCATTTCTTTGCATCCTAGTTCAGGTTTAATTTCAACATCTAATGTTCCATCTAAATCATAAAACAGATTTCTTGCCAAGAGATCTCCACTTCTCCAAACTTCTACCCTATAGGTAACTTTATCCAGATTCTTATCAGTAATAGTATCAAAAAATCTGACTTGCATATTTGCAGATGTGACTTCACCAACTGTAATATCTGCAGGATTTAGTTGTGTCATTACAGTTACATTCATTCCACCAAAACTAATCGGAGGTGCCATATCTCCGCCAAGTCCATGTCCAAATGCATTTGGAGTCAAAGTTGAAATTGTAAAAGCAGTAATTATTAAAATAAAGAATGTAAATTTATTATTCAATAATTTATTTTGCTATAATTCCATATTTAAAGATGGCACAGAATTTCTATGAATGATTCTTTAAAATCTCAAATAGGTTAAGTTTTATTTGTGTAAATTAAAGGTGAAATCATGAAATTTGTACTTGTAATGTTACTTATTCCATTGTTGATTATTCCAGCATTTGCTCAAACAAATTCACAAACTCTACAAACAGAAAAAGGAACACTAGATGTCAAATTAGCATATGATGATATAATTTCAGGAGAACAAACTAATTTACATATTGACTTTATCAATCCTCAAACTAAAAAAATTCAAGAACATATTGATTATTCAATAACAGTTTCAAAAGATGGTACAAATGTTTTTGGACCAATTCCACTTACGCATACTTCGTTAGGTTCAGTGAAGATTCCAGTTGAGTTTATCAATGATGGGGTTTATTCAGTAGAACTTGGAGTTGAAGGAATATTATTTCAGCCAATTCCTTTAGAAAAAGTTTCATTTGATGTTTCAGTTGGAGAAGCTTTTGCACAACCTTCTCCAATAAATGACAAAAATGGAGGGGCTTGCCTAATTGCCACTGCAACATTTGGTTCAGAATTATCTCCTCAAGTCCAACAACTTAGAGAATTAAGAGACAATACTATTCTTTCCACTAATTCTGGAACAGCATTTATGACAACTTTTAATCAGTTTTATTATTCATTTTCACCAATAATTGCAGATTATGAAAGAGAACAACCAATTTTCAAAGAAGCTGTAAAAATTTTATTGACACCAATGCTCACATCACTTTCCATACTTAATCATATCAATATTGATTCAGAACAAGAAATGGTAGGATACGGTGTAGGAATAATTTTGATGAATATTGGAATGTATATCGGAATTCCGGTATTTGGAATCATAAAAATATACCAATATAATAGAAAGTAGATTTCACATCTAGAATTGCTAGTCAGGTTTTTATTTATCCAGTAGGGTACTTGATTTAATGAAGACAATAGCTATTAGCTCTATCTTCGTATTTTTTGCCATTGTAGCAGGATTAGTTGCATTAACACCAGCTGCATTTGCAGATCATAGCGAAGTTACAATTGTCCCAGCAGCAGGTTCTGGTGCTCCAGGATGTGAAGAGACAGCAGACGGATGTTACATTCCAAGTACTGCAACAGTAGATGTCGGTGGAAAAGTAATATTTTCTAACACAGATACTGCAGCACATACATTCACAGCAGGAACTGCAGCAGAAGGTCCATCAGGAGAATTTGATACTAGCTTAGTAATTGCTGGAAGTTCATATGAATGGACACCAACAACCGTAGGTGAATTCCCATACTATTGCATGGTACATCCATGGATGGAAGGATTAATTGTAGTACAAGAAGCAGGAGCAGAAGAACATGATGATATGGAAGAGCATGATGATATGGAAGGAGAGCATGATGATATGGAAAATGCATCAGCAACAGGAATGTTGTCTGACGGCACCGAAGTTTCAGTTTCAACCTCTGTACCAACTGCAGGTGAAAGATTGCACATTGCAATTCAATTTGCTAATGCAGAACATGTCAACCATGACATCAGAGTAACACAAAATGGCGAAGAAGTACTAAATGATTTAGCTGCCCATCATCATGATGGAAAAGGCGAACACGAAACAGCACCACTAAAATCAGCAGATCCAGTAGAGATCACCATCACATTCCAAGGTTATGGAATAGATGATCCAAAAACAGGACCTATTGGTGAAGTAGTAGTATTTGCAAACGTTGTTCCAGAATTTGGAACAATTGCAATGATGATACTTGCTGTTGCAATCATAAGTATTGTAGCCGTTACTGCAAAATCTAAAGTAATTCCAAGATTTTAGGGATTAACTTTTTTATTTTCTTTTTATTAAAGCAACTATCGCTAAGATAATAGCTGCTGATGCAATAGACAATCCAAATATTGCAAAGTCATATGCTGCTCCTCCATCGTTTTTTGAGCCATTATTCATAGCAGATACGTCTCTTTGTAATGATGAGATGGCATTTTTGAGTGAAGTTACATCTTGATTTGATGAACCGCTAGTTGGTGGAAAATCCAATATTGCAGTACTCTCTACATCTTCAACTGGAATTTGTACATTAATTGGTACTCCATTGATTTCGCCTTTAAAATCCATGATGTAGCTTCCAGTTTTTGTAGGAATTACTGGCGAAAAATAATATCCTACTTTTGGATCTGAGTTAATATCAACTTTTTTAGATGCACCTCCAAACATGGCAGTAACTTCTAGATTTTTGAACGCATTTGTAACTCCTTTGTATTGACCTGAGACTTCACCAGGTTCAGTAATTTTAAAAACAAAATCATTTCTTATACCTACAATTGGAGGTTCCAATCCCCATCCAGCTTCAATTTTGTATGGTTCTACTTCAACTGTAGTATGAGCAAAAGCTTGGGATGTAAATCCAAATGAAAATAATAATCCAATAATACTTACTATAATTACTTTCATGACGTTATTTGATGAATACATGTTATTATCTTTATGTGAATTGGTACAAATTTCGAATAAAATAAAAATTGTTTAAATTGATAAACGTAGCCTGAAAATTAAATGAAAAAAATTCTAATTTTATCATTATTTGTTTTATCAATATCGATTCCATATGCTGCAGCTCATCCATTTACTCTTGAAACTATTCCAAGTTCATCAGCAAATGCACCAATAAGAGTTACAGAGGTAATTGTTTATTTTTCAGAACCAATTGATAATAATTTTAGCTCACTAAAGGTATTTGATAGTAATGGAGAACAAATCGACAATAAAGACACCAAGTATTATGAAGGAGATTATTCTCTAATTGTAACTACACCCCCATTAGAAGAAGGAGTTTACACGGTATCTAGCAAAGTTTTATCAAAAGTTGATGGCCATTTGGTTCCTAATGCGTTTATTTTTGGAGTAGGAGAGGCTAAAATCGACGTAGGATCATTAACTAAACAAGATATTTCAGACATAGTATTTTTGCCAGAAGCTGGAGCAAGATTTCCAGGACTTGTGGGTCAAACTATTGTTTTAGGATCTATAATTGCATCTATAATCATTTGGGGAACACAAAACAAACAACTCATCAGAAAAGAATTTGACAAACTTGAAAACTTTCATCATGGAAAATTCATGACACTTACAGGTGTTGGACTAGTACTAGTATTTGCATCAAATATTTTGGTATTAGCTGTACAAACTATAAGATTAGAAACTTCAGTAATTGAAGTAATTAAAACTGATTTTGGAAATATTTGGACAATTAGAATGATAATTACAGTTATTCTGTTAGGTTTATGGTTTGGAATGGATAGAAAAAAGATACTATCTATAAAAAACAAAATTCCAATGTTAATAATCACACTTGGATTAATTGGAACATCAAGTTTAATTGGACATGGTGCAGCTAGTGGTGAAACTCCTGCATTAATTCTAGATTATATTCATAATTTTGTAGCAGCAGTTTGGATCGGTGGAATAATTTATTTTGTATTTGCTTTACTACCTACATTTTCACAGTTAGAAGAAACAAAGAGAGAGAAGATGTCACTTGTTTTAATTCCAAGATTTTCAATGATGTTTATAGTTGCAGTTGGAATTGTTATTATCTCTGGACCTACACTAATGTGGTTTTTGGAAAGTGATGTAAGCTTGATTACAGAGTCAATTTATGGAAAATTAATTTTTGTAAAAATTGCAATCGCTGCAGCTATGATTGGTTTTGGCGGATATTTTCAGTTTAAAATTCAAAAAAATGCTGAGAGGGATTTACAAAAAGGAACTATTGCCATATACAAAAGACTAAGAAAATCATTGAAATTTGATGTCATATTAGGAATAACACTCTTGGGAGTGGTTGCATTACTAATTAATGGAACATTGCCAGCTGGAGAAATTAATCAGGTAGATGCTCAAAAAGTGTCACATGGGTTTAGCAGCTTGGAATTTTCAGAAAACACAAAATTTGATGTTAAGATATCATCATTTTCAAGTGGAACAAACACGATTTTAGTTAAGGTTAGCGATTTTGAAAATAAACCGTTGTACGATTTAGATCAAATTAAAGTAAAGATCTCATATCCTGAAAGAAGTATTTCACCAATAGAAATTCCAATGAAAATTATTAATCAAGAAGAAGATAAACCGCTTGAATTTCAAGGTGATATCACTTTTGGGTTTTCAGGCAAATGGACATTAGAAGTAGAAGCTCAAAGAAAACAGAATGCAAATGAATCAGTAATTATAGATTTAGTAGTTAAACCAAGATTGGCAGATCTATCAACCAAAATTATTGGATACCCGTTACCTGAACCTTCAAAACCACTTTATCCATTGTATGATGGAAATGATTCAATTTGGATAAGCGATCCATCTTCTCCTAGATTATGGGAATTCTCAATAGAATCACAGAATTTTACTTCATATTCATTTGATGGATTAACAACAATGTGGCTTACTAAAGATAGTGAGGGAAAAATTTGGTTTACAGATACGCCAAGGAATCAAATAGGATATTTTGATCCAAGTAATAAACAAATCACCACAAAAACATTACCAAAAATAGATCCTGTTATTGATAGTAACACTGCAACTTTCATACAAGCAGATTTTGATGGAAATATTTGGATATCAATTACTAACAAAGATATTATTTTAAAATATTATCCAAAAACAGATACATTTGAAGAAATCAAAATGCCTGTAAGAGAATCATTACCATTTGCATTAACAATTGACAGTGAAGGGAAAATTTGGTTTACAGAATCATACTCAGGTAAAATTGGATTTATTGATCCAAAAGATAATAAAATTTCAGAATTTATGCCTGAAAAGCCTCTTGCAGGACCTGAAGCCATAATTTTTGATGAAGAAGGGAATTTATGGATTGCAGAACATACGGGTATAGCAATTACTAAATTCAATCCAATTCTAGAAACATTTGAGAGAGTCTCAGTAATAGACAAAGAGGCATTACCATATGGAATGTCATTTGATAGATATGGAAATATTTGGATCCCACAACATACGGTAGATAAGATTGCAGTATATGATCCATATAACAAAGAGTTGATTGAAGTTACAATTCCTACTGTCACATCATTTGTACAATTTTCAACATCAGATAGTAAAGGCAATGTTTGGTTTGTTGAACAACAAGGAAATCAGCTATCAATGGTAAAGACCACAGAAATTCCAGTAACAATATCTGAATTAGATGGTGAAAGTAATTTTTCATTAAAATATTCTGAGATAGTGTCACCATTAATTGCAATGGGAATTATTGCAACATCGTTGTTCTTTGTTAAAAATCTAAGAGATAAAAGAAGATTAAATGAATTAATTATGTCTGGATAGCAATCCAGCAGATTTTATTCCCAGAGTACATGCCAATATTCCAATTGCAAATAAAACAATTGTTCCAGATGGAGTAATATCAAATACATATGATACCAGTATGCCAGAAACTACAGAAAAGATAGAAAAACACATTGAAAGTAGTGCAGTTTGTTTGAATCCTCTTCCATACATTATTGCTGTTACATTTGGAATTACAAATAGTGCAGAAATAAGTAAGACACCAACGAGCTGTATTGAAGTTACAACTGTAATTCCTGCCATAAAGACAACAAGATAATTTATTTTTTCAACTGGAATTCCGCTTACTTTAGCCTGCTCTTCGTTAAATGTAGAATAAAGAAGTTGGCGATAGAGTAAAAGAATCACAATCAGAATAATTCCTGTTAAAAATAAAATCAAAATTGTATCATTGACACTTACAAGCAAAATGCTTCCAAAAAGAAAGCTGAAAATATCAATAGTAAAACCCCCAGATAATCCAATAATTACGAGCCCAACTGCTATTCCTGATGACAAAAGAACAGCTATTGAAGCATCTCCAGATATGTTGAATCTATCTTTAATTCGTGTTATTATTAGGGCACTAACTATTGAGACGCCATATGCAGTCCAAAGTGGATATATTCCTGCCATCAAACCCAATGCAATTCCACCAAACGATGAATGAGCAATCGCGTCTCCAAATAAGGAATAACGACGTAAGACTAGAAAGAGCCCTACAACAGAACATAAAATTGCAATTGCAATACCGGAAATTATTGCTCTGTGCATAAAACTAAATGTAAAAATTTCAAAAGTCATATCTAATGATGATGCATATGTTCCTGCATAGAAGCTTCAGAATACTGTTTTACAAGATCATCATTATTAAAAAATTCATCAGATTCTCCATGAAAGAAAAGAGTTCTATTAAGACATGCTACATGATTTGCTAATTGATTTACTGCATCCAAATCATGTGAAGACCAAATTATTGTAATGTTTTGTTTGGAATTTAGTTCTTTTAAAATACTATAAAAAAGATCTATGCTTTGTTGATCAATTCCTGTAACAGGTTCATCTAAAATCAAAATTTTTGGATTATTAACCAAAGCTTTTGCAATAAAGACACGCTGTTGTTGTCCACCTGATAGCTCACCTATTCTTCTTTCACTTAGCTCATGGATCCAAAGCTGTTGCAATATTTCATCAATTTTATTTTCATCTGACTCTTTATGCAGTCCCATTTTAACAACATCATTTACAGTTGCAGGAAAATTTTTCTCAAAAATAGGTTTTTGTGGCACATAGCCAATTTCTTTGAGATAGTTTTTTGATTTTCTAATGTCAGTACCAAAAAACTTGATTGTTCCTTTGTATTTTGTATTAAGACTAAGCATTGAAGCAAAAAGAGTAGACTTTCCTGCACCATTAGGACCAATTATGCCTAAAAAATCACCTTGGTTAACTGTAAAACTAACATCGTCTATAGCCTTAACGTCAGGATATTCTATCGTAAGATGTTCAATCTCAACTATTTTCAACACAATGCCTCCTTGAGATTATTGAGATTCTCAGTCATTCTAGAAATATAAGTTCCATCATCACCAATTTCTAGTGGAGATAAAACAAGTATTCTTCCTCCGATTTCGTTTGCAATAACTTGAGAAGTTTTTGGATCAGCAGTTTCTTCAGTGAATATCACATCAAGATTGAGATCTTTGGCTTTATTGATCACATTTTCTAAAGTCTTGGCAGTAGGCTCAGCATGTGGTGTATTTGAGGGAAGTATTGTATACTGAGTAAGACCATATTCTTTTGAAAAATATGAAAATGCATCATGAAATGCTATAAAATCCTGATTACAATTTGATAATTCATTTCGAATTTTTAAATCAAGTAAATCTAATTCAGTGATATAGTTTGCAGCATTGTCTTTGTAATATTTTTCATTTTCAGGATCAGATTTAGAAAATGCGTCAGCAATATTTTGTACTTGGATTTTTGCATAAACAGGATTCAACCAGATATGAGGATCATCTAATGTAACAACATTTTCATTTATTGAGGACTCTTCAATATTTTTTTCAATAATTCCATTACTTGTATCAACTATAATTCCTTGATAATTAATTTCAGTCAATTTATCAGTCCAGCTTTCAAATCCAATCCCATTAATGATAATAAGATCAGATTTTTGCATTTGTTGTACATCCTTTATTGTTGGTTCCCAGTCATGTGGTTCGATCCCAACTGGAACCAATAATTTGACATCAACTTTGTCCTGGCCGACTTTTTGAGAAAATTCATGTAATGGATAAAATGATGACATTACCTGTAATTTTGATTCATTTGTTTTTTTAGATTGGTTGGGATCACTTGAAAAAACACCAAATGAGATCAAAGGAATTGTAATGATAATTGCAATAATTGCAAATTTTACTTGGTTATTCACAATCAAATCTACTATATGTTATTAATAACTCTATAAAATATTAATAACTTTAATTGCTAAACTTATAAGATAATTAATAACAATTAACATATGCCAATAGTTTCAATCTCACTAAACCCTGAGATTTTATCAGAACTAGATAAATTACAAAAGAGCATGGGATTTTCAGGAAGGTCTGAAGCAATTAGAGCTGGAATCAGGACATTTGTTTCAGAAGAAAAACAAAAATCTGAATTAGAAGGAAATATTCATGCAATTCTTTTAGTTGTGCATAATGATGAGTTTGATCATGTGGTATCTGGAATAAAACATAATTTTGAAGATCTAATCACTACACATCTTCACAGTAAAATTGAGGGAGAAAAATGTATGGAGTTGTTTGTAATTGATGGCGATGCAAAAAGAGTTTCAACTATTACAAAAGATTTTCAAGTAAACAAAAATATGGATACTGTAAAATTAGTAACATTATAAAATTAATTAGAAATCAAGTTTTTAGGAAAATAGTTTCTAGATATTAAAACAACCGTCAACAACATAGAAAATAAGATAATAGTTGCAATTGTTCCAAATTCAGGAGCAACAACAATTCCAAAAGATGTTTCTTGACCAGTGTTCCTAATATTTTCAAATTTAATTATAGTAGGACCTGTTTGATCTTCTGAAAATGTATACTTTTCAAATTCGCCTCCAACCTGTGCAACTCCAGAGGATTTATAGATCTCCTGACCATTCTGTAAAATTACAAAAGTATAAGCAGAGTTACGTATTGGTTCTCCAGTTTTACCATCTCTAATTGTAAAGATAAAATTTGTATTTTGTCCGGGCATTATTTCTATTGGATCCCATGAAAGATTTACTTGAAAGTCTTCACTTTTTGTAAACGCAGTTAATGGAAATCCAGGATTTTCCGATTTAGTAAGTGTAAAAACAATTGAATTAGGTAAAGGATCTCCAGATTTTTCTAATTGGTTCTTTAGAAATCTAAGATGATCCTGCAACAATACAAAATGAACTATTCTCTCATCTTCTACTGAATAATCGTCAACTGTAACAGATGCTTTAAACAACTCTATGCCATTAGCTGTACCAGTATAACTTGGAGAGAAAAATTCTGAGAAATTCTTAGGAAAATGTACTTCCTCATGAACCACTGGAACATGAGACATTTTTTTTTCACTCCAATCAAAAGGCATCTCAAACGTTATTTTCTGAGCAATAGGATCATATTGAAAATTGGAGATATTATCAAAATATGATTTTATTTTAAACTCGATATCCTGATTTTCAGCATCTTTTTGTAGAAAATTAGTTGTATCCACTATAGTCAAATCTGCATTGTAAACACCAGAATTTTCAATAATATTTGTAGGCTCATCTATTGTTCTTACTTCTATTTCAAAATTGTATAATCCACCTGAATCAAATAGTGGACCAGAGATCACTATTGGATTTTCTTTTGTTCCATGCCATGCACCTAATAGAGAATCTTGTTCTCCATGAATCATAACTTCATCATCTTGTGTAGGATTAATTTTGATTGTAAGAACTCCATCAGGTGTAAAAAAATAATTTCTAAATATCATTTTGTTTTCATGAAATAAGCCAATTAGAAGAGTAACATTTTTTGCCTGTTCCTTTGCTTCGGTTTCAGTTACAGTGATAGTAATTTGTTTTTCACCAGTTGGTTCAAAGAACATTGGAGTTTCAACTGAGATTGAAATTTTCTTACCCTCTACATCAATAGATGAAATGGTATCTATTCCAAATCCATGTCCATAAACACTAGAGATAGGAATTAGTAAAGAGATTGTTAATGCAAAAATTCCAAATTTCGATAATGACAGAATTATTTTGTTCATGTTGGGTTATTTTACTGTGAGTAATTCTTTAACTCTCTGAATTAAATCATCCATATTATTTGCTTCTAATATTGGTTGTAATTCATGTGGATCTTTAGCACCAATAGCTGATAACGAGTAAACATAATCAATTGTAGGCATTTCTGTTGTAAGATAATATTTTTCTAAAACATGATCAAGTGAATGAGGTTCGACAATTTGTGGTAATGCTTGGTGAATAATTTTATTTTTCCACATTGCTACTAGTTTTTCCCATATGTCTAAAGATATGTTATCATCAATTTCAGGAATTAATTCAACTTCAGCACGAATGTACATTTTTTGTTCTGTTCCCAATTTTTCATGTATTTCTGAAATATTTCTATGACCTTCTACAGAATATGGATCATAGTTTGGAGGCTGTGGAAAAGAGGGTGGAATTATTTTATTAATTTTAAATTTATTGCGCCCAATGGTCTCGATGTGTAATTGCATCCCATCTAATTCAACATCTTCACATTTAGTTATCTTTGCAATAGTACCAACTGATTTTGGTGCAGTCCAACCACTAATTGAGTTATTTGTATCAATAAGACATACACCAAATTGACCATCGCCTATCATACAATCATCAACTAACTGCTTGTATCTAGGCTCAAAAATTCTTAGAGGTAATTCCTGTCTAGGAAACAATACTAAATCTAAAGGAAAGATAGGTAGAATTTTTGTTTCTGTCAAACTGTTGTTATTTAGTATGACTCTAGATATATGGAATGCGCAATCAATTTTAATTATAAAATAGATTTTAAAATTTAGAAGCCGTTTTCGTTGAGAATTAATCCAAGTAATGCAGCTCTTGTATGTTTTCCATATTCAGCCTGTTCAAAATATTTTGCGTTTTTTGTATTATCAACATCAGTTGATATTTCATCTAGTCTAGGTAACGGATGTAAAATAATAGAATCATCTTTCATTTTTTGCAATAAATCCAATCCTACAACATAGCTTCCCTTTACTTTGAGATATTCTTCCTCATCTGGAAATCTCTCTTTTTGAATTCGTGTTACATATAGAACATCAAGATCATCTATGTAATCTTCAATTTTAGTAGATTCAGTAAAAGACAATTTCTTTTTTATTTCATAGATTGAATCTGATCTAATTCGTAATGATTCAGGGGAAATTAAATGGACATCAACATCATAATTTCCAAGTCCATGTAAGAGAGAATAAACTGTTCTTCCATATTTTAGATCACCGATAATTCCTATTTTTAGACCGTCAATTTTTTTCTTCTCTTTTCTTATCGTAAACAGATCTTGTATTGCTTGTGTAGGATGTTCTTCAGTTCCACTACCTGCATTGATAACAGGTTTTGAAGAAACTTCAGCTGCAAACCTACTAGAGCCGTCAAGAGGATGTCTAAGTACAAGTACATCAGAATAATTTGACATTATTTTCACAGTATCTGCAAGGCTCTCACCTTTTTTGGTAGATGATGATGAGATATCAGAAATTCCCAAAGAATTACCGCCAACTGAGGCCATAGCAGCATCAAAACTAAGACGAGTTCTAGTACTGGGCTCATAAAAGAGGTAGCCTAAGCCATTTCCTTTACAAATTTCCCTTCTTTCTATCGGGCTAAGTTTTATAATTTTATCAGTGGATGCAAAGATTTGTTCGAGTTGAACCTTGTTAAAGTCCTTGATTGAAATTATGTCTTTTTGGTAGAACTCGTTCATTCTTTCAATGATATATACAGGTGACTATACAAAGTATTCTGATGCAAGAGTCCGAACTTATGGTTCGACGAATCAAGGAGGGTACAGTGTTGGACCATATTGATGAGGGTAAAGGCCTTCAGGTACTTAGTGCTTTAAGAATAGATGGCAAAGATGGAAGTCTCATTACTATTGCTCTAAACGTACCCAGTGGAAAATTTAAGAAAAAAGACATAATCAAAGTCGAGAATAAATTTCTAAAAGATGATGATACAAACAAGTTGGCAGTGATTGCACCTAAAGCAACAATAAACATAATCAAAGACTACAAACTAATTGAAAAGAGAAGAGTGGCACTTCCAAATGAAATTAATAGAATTTTTCGTTGTTCAAATCCAGATTGCATCAGTAATAGTACTGAGCATATTGAATCAGTGATGGATGTAATTGACAAAGAAGGAAGAGTACTCAAATGCAGATACTGTTCAAGAGTATTAGATGTTAACAAACTGAAATATAATTAAATTAAAAATTTGAAAAAGATGGTACTACTGGGTTTATTGTCCCAGGATGATGAACATCATGACTATACCGTAGATTGCGATTGATTCAACCATACCTACGAAAATGAATACTTTTGACTGCAATGCTGGGTTTTCACTAATTACTGCAAGACCTGCTGCGCCAACTTGACCCAAACCGATACCTGCTCCAGCTGCTGCTAAGCCAAAGGCTAAACCTGCACCTAGAAGTTTCATCGAGTCTGCACTACCTGCTGCGGATTCTTCCTGTGCATAAGCAATTCCAGTCAATCCAGTTGCAGATATTGCAATTGTTGCCAAAAGTAGCAATACGATAGATTTCATTTATGTACCGACTCTTCTAGTTCCATATTTAAATCATGATGATGTTTAAAACTAAATTTGATCGAGTGTTTTCTTTTTGAATGATGCTAAATCATTTTTGATTGATTTAACAAAATTATCATGATCTTGTTCTAAAACCTTTTTTGAATTTTCAACTAATTTTTTAATTTCTTCTTTTGCCATTATTTCCTACTCACCATCTTTGCTTTCACTTTTTTTAACTTTGCGAATTCTTCTCTTTCTCTCTCTTCAAGAGTAGCAAGAATAAATCGTATTTTTTGTTGATATTGAGGGATAATGACATTTTCCAAAGCATTTAGTAGTTTTTGAGTTTTTTCAAGGGCCTTTGCAAGACTAAAAATAGAATTTTCATATTCTGCTGCTTTGCAAATTTTTGGAAGTAACTCTTTGATTTGTTTTGCTGCTCGATCTATAGATGAGTTGGTATCAGCAAATCCATAAGGCATTAATTTTGTATCCTTCTCAGTTACTGTAAGGGCAGGAATTTTTACATCTACAACTCTACGTACATGAACATCAACTTGCATTACAGGTGGTGTAGATTCAGCAACAGAGTCTACCGTATTTGTTCCTAATGCAAGATACGCTTCATTAACTGATTTGTAAATATCTTGTAATGGATCCCAAATCCCACCTCTTGCTTTTGAGGCTTCTTCAATCATTTCTTCAATATTTTTTAAAAGAACTTTACGTTTATCATCTAAGATCTTCTGAACCATTGTGGCAACTTGACTAGATTTTTTATATTTTAGAAGTTCGATTTTTGTTGCAGCTACATTTTGTCCAAATGACATGCTGTTAGTTTTCCTGATAGTATTGATCTATGTATTTGTCTTTGATTTTAGTAATTTCGTTCTTTGGAAGTTTTGAAACGATTTTCCATAGTAAAGTTAGAGTTTCTTCTATTGTTCTATTTTCATCAGTTGCTTGTGAAAGAAATTCTTTTTCAAAGACATCGCCTACATCCATGTATTTCAAATCGATTTCTGTTAATCCTGCTTTACCTACAATTCCAGCTAGTGCTCTTACTTCTTGTGCTCTAGAATATGCATCATAAACTTGATTGGAAACTTCTCCATGATCTGCCCTTGTACTTCCTTCACCGATTCCATCTTTCATCAATCTACTAAGACTCATCAAAATGTTGATTGGAGGATAAACACCTTGTCTGAACAAATCTCTTCCAAGTACAACTTGGCCCTCTGTGATATATCCAGTAAGATCAGGGATTGGATGTGTAATGTCATCTGAAGGCATTGATAAAATTGGAACTTGGGTTACACTGCCTTTTCTACCATTTAATTTTCCTGCTCTTTCATAAATTGTTGAAAGATCAGTATAGAGATAACCTGGATAACCTTTTCTGCCTGGAACTTCCTCTCTTGCTGCACTAATTTCTCTTAATGCTTCTGCATAATTTGTCATATCAGTTAGGATTACAAGAACATGCATTCCAAGATCAAATGCTAGATATTCTGCTACAGTTAATGCTACTCTTGGAGTGATAATTCTTTCAATAGCCGGATCATCTGCTGTGTTTAAAAATAGAACACTTCTTTTTAGGGCACCAGACTCTTCAAGACTTCTTCTAAAATATTCTGCCTCACTGTATTGCACACCAATTGCTGCAAATACTACTGCAAAGTCATCTTTTGTACCAACAACACTTGCTTGTCTTGCAATTTGTGCTGCAAGAATGTTATGGGACATACCAGAGCCAGAAAATATTGGTAATTTTTGTCCTCTTACAAGAGTAATCATTCCATCAATTACAGAAACACCAGTTTGAATGAAGTCTTTTGGATATTCACGTTGTTCTGGATTCATTGGTTCTCCGTTGATATCAATAAATTTATCAGCAATTGGATCTGGGAGTCCATCTTTTGGTCTACCTAGTCCATCAAATACTCTGCCAAGTACCTCTTTTGATACTGGCATTTCCATTAGTTTACCAACAAATTTTGCACTGGTACCAGAAATAGATAATCCAGTAGTTCCCTCAAATACCTGAACTATTGCTTTACCATTTCCAACTTCAAGAACTTTACCTAATCTTCTTTCACCTTCTTTAGTTTCAATTTCTACAAGTTCATCAAATGCTGCATTTTCAACATCATCAACAACTACCAATGGACCTTTGATTTCAGCAATCTTGCTGTATTGAACTCCACCTTTAGCTGTCAATTCGAAACTTTCACTCCTGTAATAGATTTGAATTGTTCTTTCATATCAATATCTAATTGATCAAGTTTAGGAATTTCATCGTCTTTGATATCCATTCTTGCTTTAAGCAATGTAGGAATTATTGTCATTGCACGAATGTCAGCTAATGATGCACCTTCTTTAAGTGCTTGTTGACCTCGTTTGTAAAATTCTACTGATAATTTTAATAATTTGTATTGCTTTTGAGGACTGCAATAGGTATCAACATCATCAAATGAGTTTTGTTGTAATAGACCAATCTTTAACATTCTTGCAACTTCAAGAATTAGTTTTTCTTCATCAGGTAATGCTTCAGGACCTAAGAGTCTAACAATTTCTTTTAGTGTATCCTCTCTTTGCAATACACCATAAGCTTCACTTCTTAGTGATAACCAATCACTATTGATATTCTCACCCCACCACTTTGCAATATCTCCAAGATAACCAGAATAGCTGTTCATCCAGTTAATTGATGGATAGTGTCTAGAGTAAGCAAGTTTTGCATCTAAAGCCCAAAATGTTTTGATAAATCTCATGGTATGTGTTGTCACAGGTTCAGTGAAATCTCCACCTGATGGTGAAACTGCTCCAACTAATGTAACAGATCCGTCACGATTAGGACTGCCGACTGCTTTAACACGTCCTGCTCTTTCATAAAATTCTGCTAATCTTGATGCAAGATATGATGGATATCCTTCTTCTGCAGGCATCTCTTCTAATCTTCCACTCATCTCTCTTAGTGATTCTGCCCATCTACTAGTAGAATCAGCTACAAGTACGACGTCATAACCCATATCTCTATAATATTCTGCAATTGTTACACCAGTGTAGATACTTGCTTCTCTTGCAGCTACTGGCATGTTACTTGTGTTTGCAACCAAAACTGTTCTGTCCATAAGTGGTTTGCCACTACGTGGATCTTTAAGATGTGGAAATTCAACTAGTACTTCAGTCATTTCGTTTCCTCTTTCACCACATCCGATGTAAACTACAACTTGTGAATCAGCCCATTTTGCAATCTGATGTAATGTAACAGTTTTTCCTGTTCCAAATGCTCCTGGGATAGAACCAGTTCCTCCTTTAGCAATTGGGAAGAATGTATCAATTACACGTTGTCCGGTAAGAAGTGGAACTGTTGGATCATATCGGGTATGATATGGACGTGGTTTTCTAACAGGCCATCTGTGATACATTTTAAGTTGAATTTTTTGTCCATCTTTTTCAGTTGTAGCTAATACAGTTTCTAAATTATAATCTCCTTCACTTACCATGTTTGAGATCTTTCCGCCAGGATGATCTGGTGGAACCATAATAGAATGAAGAATAAGATCAGTTTCTTGAACAGTTCCAAGAACATTTCCTGCAGCAACTTCATCACCGTTACTAACAGATGGAACAAAGTGGAATTTCTTTACCATATCAACTGGTGTGGTAGTAATACCTCTACCAATGAATGAACCAGAAGCTTTTGATAATTCTTTTAATGGTCTTTGAATTCCATCGTAGATTTGTCCAATAATACCTGGACCTAATAAAACGCTAAGTGGGTTTCCTGTACCAACTACAGGTTCGCCTGGTTTTAATCCACTTGTTGACTCGTAAACTTGAATAAATGCAACATCGCCAGTTAGACGAATAACTTCACCAACTAATTTTGAGTTACCAACAACTACAGTTTCATACATTTTGGCATCAGACATTCCATCGGCCTTTACTGCAGGACCACTGACCCAAACAATTCTACCTTGAGCTGCCATACTAATTACCTACTCCGAATTTTGTGGCAATTTCTTTCCTTATTAAAGGCTTCATACGCTGTATTCTTGCATCAATAGTATTATCAAATTTCATTCCGCCATCTTTTGATTTTACTGTAATACCTCCCATACAGGTAATTGGTTCTGGAGATAATTCTGCGCCAGAATATTTGGATAATAAAGATTGGACTATGTTTTTGTCTTTAGAATTTGTTGAAATTACAACTTTGGTTGTACCTAAAATTGCAGTTGCTTCATCCAATAAAGTTGTCATTAATTTAGAATAATCATCATTACGATTTGTATTTGAAATTTGTTCAATTGCTTTTGTAAATACATCATCTACTGCTTTTTCCAATGCCAAAAGTCTGTTATTTCTGGCTTCAAGATCGGAGCTTCCAATAAGCTGTTTTTCTATTTTATCTGCCTCTTTTTTGCCATCTGAGACGATTTTATCATATTCTCGCTCCAGTTTAGGAATAGAATCATCAAGGGTTTGATTAGATTCAGTTAGGGCAGATCGAATATTTGACAAAACATCTTTCTCGGTTTTTGTAAGTATTTTGTCGATTGTTTGTTCTAATGCAGAATTAGATCCCAATGTGACGCGTTAATTCATAATAGATTTTAATGTTTGGGAAAAAGGGCAATTTTGGAAAGATATTAAACTAAATAAAATTACACAGGAATGTCTTGGGAACCGCCGATCTAAAACTGGGAACTATAGTTTTGCCAAGAAGTGAATCTCCACAGGCAATATCTAGATTAACAGAGTTTGAATGGTTTCATAAAATTGATTCGTCAAGTGATCAAGTAACACCTGAAATAGACGATTTGCTATTAGAGGCCCAAAAAACATTCCAATCAATTGATGATGTGGTCAAGGGTATGGGAATTCCATTAACAGTGGGAATTATGGAGATACTCTTCAAAGGTACGGTAATCAAGAAAAAAAATTATGAAATTGATGAAATTGAACATATGATAAATGATTTGAGAAAAACAACCCCATCAGTTATTGATGAACCTGCTAAGTTATTAGAAGATGCACAAAACACTAGACTTGCCATTGAGGAATACAAATCACTCAAGGATACTTTGGAAGTAATTAGAAAAATGAATCTAGATCTTACTGGATTTGGATTAATGAGATATTTCTTTACAAATCTTTTTGTTATCAATTCTTCAGACTATGAAGAAATTAGTCGATCACTTGAAGGCATTACAATATACAAATATGATTTAGAAAGTAAAGATAAAACTGCACTTTTAGTAATTTCTGATATTGAAGATTCTGAAAAAGTTTTCAAGATCCTAAGAAGCTTTAATTCCAATTCATTTAAAATTCCAGAGGGATTTCCACAAGTTCCTAGTGAAGCCTATGCGTTGGCTGAATCCAAAATTAAAGAATTAACCACAAAACAAACTTCAATATCTAAAGAACTTTTAAAATACAAAAAGAAAATTCGTCAAGATATTCTTGCTATTCATGAAAAAGCATTAGTTGCAAAAGATGTGCTTGAAATGTTAAGAAAACCTGGAGGTACTAAAAATTTTGCAGTAATACAAGGGTATATTCCAAAAAGAATGGAAACCAAGTTTAAAGATTCTACAAAACAATGGATGTCAATAATTGAGGATGTTACTGATCCAAAGCATGTAGAGGAATTACCTACGTTATTTGAAAATAAGAAATTTGTAAGAACTTTTGAAGTGATTACAAAAAGTCAGGGCATTCCAAAGAAGGGAGAACCGGATCCAACTCCTATGATTGCACTAATGTGGCCAATTTTTTATGGATTGATGTTTGCAGATATGGGTCACGGATTATTATTAATGGGATTAGGCTTATTATTCAAAGTAAAAGGACAGGGTGATTTAGCAAGATGGGGAATGCTCATTGCAATTTCAGGTGCATCAGCTGCAATTGCAGGTGTAGGTACTGGAGAGATGTTTGGATATCATATTTCTCATATGGGTCCATTTGAAGGGCTTTTAGCAGAAGGAGGAGCACTATATTCAGTTAGTTGGATTGTTGGAATTCTTAGTGTTGCTGAACTTACTTTTGATCAAGTAATCAACATTCTCAAAGTTTCATTATTCATTGGAATTGTTCATTTAGTGTGGGCCATGGTTTTGCGAATCAGAAGATTAGCTGCAGAAGGACATAAACTTGTAATGTTTACTGAAGCAATTCCAAACATTACACTCTATGGAGGTATTGTTGTTATAATGATGTGTGCTATTGGTTCACAATATGATGTAATGAACATGTATTCAAAAGTACATACTGAAGCGGTTCCTTGGGTTACAATATTTCTTGGAGATTGGGCACAGGTTTGGATCGTTACAAGAATTGCAGTTATCATTGTTATCGCATCAATGGTATTGATGATGGTTGGAGGTATTTTACATGCAAAGAAACATCCAGAAAGCGGAGGAGATCCTGCAAGTGTTCTCATGGAAGTATTACTTGGTAAAACCGTAGAAAGTTTAGCTCATACAATTAGTTATGCTCGACTTGGAATTATGTTACTTGTACATGCTGCATTGTTAATGACAGTAAATAATGCATTTGTATCTTTGGGTGGTGCAGAATCTGGTGGAGCTATGGCAATGATTATTGGTGGAAACTTGGGAATTATGATGATTGAAGGGTTGATCGTGTATATTCAGTCACTCAGATTGCATCTGTATGAATTCTTTACAAAATGGTATGTAGGCGGTTCTCAACCATTCAGACAAATTAGACCAGAATTAATTTACAACCAATTTATTTGGAAGAAAAAATAAATTTTTGATTTAAAATAATCTTAGAGTTTAAAATTATTATTTTTCAATGGGTAATTCTGGTTTATTACCCCATTCTCCCCAAGAACCAAGATATACACGTACTTTATCAAATCCTAGTTTTTTTAAAGCAAGAAAAGAATTTGCTGCCCTATATGCGCCTTGACAATAAGTAATAATTTCTGAATCCTTTGGGAAATCATAAAGTTTTGACAGTTCTGAATTAGTCTTAAAGGTACCATCTTTTTCGATATTTTCATTCCAATCGATATTGATTGAGTTTGGGATGTGTCCAGATTGAGCAGCTCTAATTACACTTCCAGTATATTCTCCTGTAGAGCGAGCATCAATAATTTTTACATTATTTAGATTATCTCTGATATATTCAAATCCAGAAATTATATCGGGGTTAATCTTTCCTGTAAATTTGGATGGCTTGAATCCATTTGGTTTTGCTTCAAGTGGTAGATTTTCTTTTTTCCATTTTGTTATTCCGCCATCTAACATGGAGACGTTTTGATGCGAAAAATAAAGTAACATCCAAACACCTCTAGCTGCAAGCATTCCAGAAACAGTATCATAAAAGATCACTTTTTTTTCAGAAGTAACTCCAAGAAAGGAAAGAAGGCTTTGAGTTTGACTGTCAAAATTTTCAATTCCTTCTTTTGTCGTATCTATCCAATGAAATGCAAACAGATCTAAATTTACAGCATTTGGAATATGACCCTCAGAATATTCCTTAAATGAACGAGTATCCACTATTATGACATTAGGATCATTTAGAATTGAGTTAAGGTCAGATGTGGAAATTAACATGATTTGGATAAAATGATCAAATCTAAATTGATTTGTATTGAATAATAAAAATAAAAGAAAAAGGAAGTTTCCTTATTCGTTTACGTATGCTCTTTCTCCATGCTGTGCCAAATCAAGACCGATCTCCTCTTCTTTTGGAGTGACCCTGATTCCACCTGGCCAAACGGCATCCATTATTTTGAGAATTACAATCGTAACACCAAATGCATAACCTACTGAGATTGCTGCACCGATGATGCTAATTGCTTGCTGTTCCATTCCTTCTGCAGTACCAGTCCAAGCACCAATACCGTCACCGGTATCCCAGATGTGTGGACTAGCTAATGTACCAGTCAAAATTGCACCGGTAAGACCACCCATTCCGTGTACTCCCCATACATCTAATGCGTCGTCCCATTTACGTGCGTTTTTGAATGTTACAGCTGCATAACAAACTGTACCAGCAGCAATACCGATTATAATTGAAGCCATTGGACCTACCCAACCTGAAGCTGGAGTGATAGCTACTAAACCTGCTACTGCACCTGATGCAGCTCCTACAATACTTGGTTTTCCTGTATGTGCCCATGACATCAAGACCCAAGTAAGAGCAGCCATACCTGTTGCAGTATTTGTAACTGTCCATGCGCTTACGGTAATGCCGTCTACCATTACTTCACTTCCTGCGTTAAAACCAAACCATCCAAACCAGAGTATTCCTGCTCCGAGGACTACCATTGGAATGTTGTGTGGTTCCATTGGCACTTTACCATATCCAAGTCTTCTGCCAAGGATTAAGGCGCCTGCCAATGCAGAGAATCCAGAAGTAATGTGTACTACAGTACCACCAGCAAAGTCTAATGCAAACGATGGAGATAAGTCAGGATTAAGATCTAATGCGCCTCCTCCGATATAACCACCTCCCCAAACCCAGTGTGCAACTGGATCATAAACGAAGGTAGCCCATAGGAGTATGAAGATTATCAATGCGCTGAACTTAATTCTATCAATTAATCCACCAATAATTAGAATTGGTGTGATAATTGCGAATGTTGCTTGGAACATTGCGAATAATTGATGAGGTACAGTACCTGGCCAACCTTGACTACATTGATCGGCTTCCACCATCGCATTCATCTGGTAAGCTGCTGACCATGTGTCTGCACATGGACCTGCTTCACCTAATGGTGCATAGTGAGAGACTTCATTGAAGCCAACATATTGAAGTGAGCCCATGAACATGTTTGCATCACTATCAATTGGACCAAATGCTAGAGAATATCCCCATAGAACCCATTGTACTGAGATAAGTCCCATAACAATTATGGTCATACCAAGTACGTTGACGACGTTCTTTGATCTGGCTAATCCGCCATAAAAGAAGCCGACTCCGGGCGACATGAAGAGTACCAATGAAGTAGCTGTTAGTATCCATGCTGTATCACCTGTATCAATTCTACAGGGCATCATGTTACCTTCGCCATCATCATACCAACATTCGTTAGGATTACCAGTGTAGATTCCACTAGTTCCTGCAACGTATCCGTCCATACCATCATTAACATTTTGTGCGAATGCTTGTGACATTGCACCTGCTGCTGTAATGGCTACTGCGGCCACAAGTAATAGAGCATACTTGTGGTTCCTAGAATTCATTAAATTAATCGAAATTGAAAATTATTTAAGCATTGAAGATGTAAAAACTTGTAAAAATGTAAATTATTATATTTTAGTATATTCTGATATTATCATAGAAAATGAATATTATGTCATTTGGTGATTAAATGAAGAAAACAGGTACAAAACTATCAATTTTTGATACTTTCAAGACAAAAGATGAGGAATTAACAGGGGAAGCAAATAGACAAAGATCAATTATTGCAATATTGGCAAGTAATGCCAATCCAGCGGAGAGAACAAGAACAGGGATTTCTCAGAGAATTGCAAAGATTCATGGGATTGCATGGAAAAATATCTATTCTGGAATTTTTCGAGATCTAGATGAAATTTTGATCCCAATGGGAATTGCTGAAGAAGATGGGAGATTACCTATGAAACGAGGCCCAAAGGCTCTTCAAGAAAAAGGTATTCCATATTATCATTTAACAAAAAAAGGGATACTTGTAGCATTATCGTTAAGCAATGTTGGAAATAAAGACAGATTGTTAGAAAAATTTTTTTCACAGTCAGATTCAAAGGAGAAAAATTATGAAGGAATTATTAAAAATCTATCAAAGACCAGCCCAAATTTTACTTATTCTATTTTTCAAAAATATGTAAAGGCATTTTGTGATAATAAAATTAAAGACTTGCTTCCCTTTGAACTCTCAAAACTAAAGGAGATTTCTGACGAGTCTTTATTGATTCAAAAGGAGATTTTAGAGACGTTTTTGAATCTACCAAAGCAGGATAAAGAAGAAACTATTAGTTTTCTTAATAAAATTACTTAAAATATCAGGCTTTTAGGAACGGATCGCCAAACATTAAAATCCGCATCTATTGAAATTTACCTAAATGGGTGGAGCAAAAAATGTCTATGCATCTGTAAAATCATATAGTAAACGAGGTAAATTATTAAAAAAATCTGATTTTCAAACGTTAGCAGAATCAAGGGATCTTGATGAATTAATGACTAGAATCAAAAATACAATTTATGGAGATTCTATTTCAGAGGTACAAAAACCATATACATCACAAGGTATTGAATCTGCACTAAGAAGTCATTTAGCAGATACACATTATTCAATTGCAAAAACATCAGGAAATTCAGGTGTTTTAGATGCATATTATATGAAATTCATTGTTTCAAATTTAAAATCAATTTTAAAAGGAAAAGCTTTAGGGAAACCTCAAGAAGAAATTGAAACTCACGTAAATCTTCATGCTGAAGAATTAATCAAACAAAGAGATGTTGTCATTAAAGCATTAGTTTCAAAAGATTTGGAAGAGGCAGTTGCAAGCTTGAATTCAGTACAATTTGGGGAAGAAATTGCAAAGGCTGCAGCTTTATACAGTGAAAGAAAAAATGTCCAGATTTTTGATACGTATTTTGATAAAATTTTAATTCAGCATTTAGCTGGTGCTATGAAAAATTATGCAGACAAAGATGCTACAAAATTGGTTGGAATGGATGTAGATTTTTACAATATTCTAAGTGTAATTAGAGGAAAATTCTGGGGATTAAAAGAAGAACAAATTCAAGATCTTATTGTTGCTCAAACTCCTACTGCAAAAGAACTACTTGGAAGAATGATTGCAGCTGCAACAATTAAAGATGCATTTAATGAATTATCCAACACAAAATACAAAACTCTGATCCCTCAAACTGAAAAAGAACTTGATGCTATTGCTGAATTTGAAAGGGCGTTTGAAATGGCAATTTACCAAACAGCCATAAGATCTTTCACAAAAATGTTTAGTTTTGCAACAATCGTGGGAATTACTAAACTAACGGCATTTGAAGTTAGAAATTTAGCAGCTATTGCATTTGCAGTTGAACAAAAAATACCAACTGAAATTACCATGTCAAAGTTAATTTTGGAAGTAGAATAGAATTTTTAAAATGATCAGATTTCCAAAGAAAAAAACTGAAATTACTACAGAGATTGTGACTAATACTATTTGGGTCAGCACATTTTTAGCCATGATTTTATCATTGCCTCCTTTAGGACTATTTCTTGGCATTTATTTTCTAACAGGAAATATCATAGTAGGTGCAATTCTAGGCTTTGGAACCCATTTTATCATATTAGCATTCTCTACTAAAATTTCAAAGTTATTGACCAAAGTGATGAGCTAATCTATAAAGATGAATTTGTTAAGTGATTTATCATGATGGGAGATAGAGACTATAGAAGTATTATAAAAAATGCTGTCGATTCTATTGGAAGAGAATTAGAGACTGAAATAGACGCTAAAGACATTAAAACCATTCATCTAAAAGAAGTGGTCCAATGTTTAAGACGCTCATATTATGATAGAATTGAACCTAAAGAGGTAGAAAGACGGGGTTTTAATGATCTCCTTTCTGGTCTACTTCGAAAATTACAATATGGCAGTGATCCAAAAGAATTCTCTATTGAAGATATTAAGCTAAGAGGTCATGCAGATATGATTGCAGATAATTCAATTATTTTATTTCGACCGACAAATGTTAGTTTAGAATCACCTCTGGCAAATGACTTACTTTATCTCAATGCTTGCATGTGGATTTATGATAAAACAGATGGAGTGATTATTTACATTACTGGAGATAGAGAAGAGATTATGTTTTCGTTAACTCGTGATAAAAAAATGTTTGAAGAAATTATTAGAAGAGTAAGAGTTCTAAATGATCTTCTTAAAGAACAAAAGACTCCAATTTTAGAACCATCTTCAGACTGTATGGAATGCCAATACTATCAAAGATGTTTTATCACAAAGAAAAACACCAAACAGATATCATTAGCAGAAATGCTAGGTTTGGGTAAAGATTAGTTAGATAAATGAAAAATATTGTAAAGGAATAATTTCCTTTGATTAGTCCAGTGGTTCAGGATGTCCTTTACCACGAAGTGCAAAACACACTACTGCGAGTGCAATTGCTACTCCTACTGCTGAGCCAAATGCGGCCATTCCTGCTTCTGCCATTTAATGAAAAACTACTTCAGGGGCTTTTATAATTTTGCCAATATTTTTTATCTAAAAACAAATTATCATAATTTTTAGTTTTTATGATACTATATAGTGATTTTGGTTTTATTTATTTTTCAAATTCAAAATGAAGTGTATTT
The DNA here is from genome assembly GCF_025699065.1 of Nitrosarchaeum sp. Lineage (NCBI taxonomy): Archaea > Thermoproteati > Nitrososphaerota > Nitrososphaeria > Nitrosopumilales > Nitrosopumilaceae > Nitrosarchaeum > Nitrosarchaeum sp. Next base: position 59,989 of record NZ_JAILWF010000004.1, read on the forward strand.
TCTTGTCCGCTAGTCATTGAACTAAGATTATAGAAGACAGTTCCAGTAACTCGCCATTTTGCAGTATCACTTTCTAGATCAGACCATAACTTGGGAGTGTTACCTGTATTTTTCAATTGTATTTTATCTTTTAAAATTATCGAGTTTTCAGCTAGAAGTACATAGTAATCAGATCCAAATTCCACCATTCCTTCTGGTCTACTTCCAATTTGACCCCCTGAGATTTGTTCTACGTTAGAATATCCAGTTTCAAATAACTGATAATCCATAACTTGTACAATTACAGAATTGGAATTTGGGTTGTTAATCTTAAATGATATTTCAATTGTAGCCCCCCTAGGAGTAACTTCTTTTATTGAGATATCATTTAGTTCAACATTTAGTGATTGTATTTGAGATGAGATTGGTTCTTGTGATACATCAGATTTTATTTCTTGATTGGTATTTTCTGGTGAATTTATAACAGATGATGAACCTGATAGAAGAATCATGCCCAAAGCTGCTGCTAAAGCAATAACGGCTACAAAAACAAAGATTTTAGAATTCAGTAAATTTACTTAATTTTTACATATCTTAAATGTTGAGATAGTTATTATAATATTAAAGAGTAAAATGAATCATGCAATATTTCCAAGCAGTCCAACAGGGAAAACAAAGAGCAAGTAAATCTCAAATGAAAATGTTTGATGTTGCAGGATTTGGAATGTTAACGCTGACTACAAAAAAAATTAATGGTGAGTTTTTTCCTGTCGGAGAGGAAGATTTTGTAGCAGTAATTAATTCACCTGAGGGATATGTTACAATAATTGCAGATAAGGATGGATTTACTAAGGCTCAATCAAAAGCAGTAGATAAAAATGAAGCACTGATAATTTACAATAAATTAAGAGAGTCTGGAATTCCAGAATATCCTGAAAATAAGATTCAGATTTGGTCAGAAAGTCGTCCAACCATACAAAACGAGATTTTAGAATAACTATTTTGATTGGAGGATTATTTCTGTTCCTACCTCTCCACCTTTGATTGCTTTTTCAAGTGTTTTGAGATCGGCTTTAATAATTCGTGTTTTAATTTTAGAGCGTTCGATTATTTTTAGAGCTACTATATCCATCAAATCATAGCCTCCTGCAACTGAATCTTCATGAACTAACATATTTTTTAAATTCTTAAGTTCGATTCGTTTGAATTTTTTTGCATTTTTGAATTTGTTAGGGTCCATATCATAAACACCGTCAACATCAGTAGCATTAAGAAATTGTTCTGCGTTGATTTTTTCTGCAATAAGAGCTGCGGTACCATTGGTACTTTGTCCAGGATGTAAACCGCCTGTAACTACAATTAATCCATCATCAACTGCATGTCTAACTTCTTGTAATGTTGTTGGTGGGTGCGAATATGCTTTATTTTTTAAGGCATAAATCAATAGTTTTGCATTTAATCTAGAAATTTCAATTCCAAGTTCATCTAAAGTAGATTCATCAGCTCCAGAAGATCTTGCATGAGTAATGTAATGTCTTGCAATATTTCCTCCACCTGCAACAATTATCGGTTGACATATCTTACTAATTTTGACTAGAAATGAAGCATAATCCTTGAGTACTTTTGCATTATCCATACCAAAAATTCGTCCTGAAAGTTTTATGACAATTCTTTTTTTCATTACTTTAAACCACCGAGGATTGATTTTGCGGCAATTTCAACTTTTTTTCTATTCTTTTGATGGGTGTATATTCTAAGAATATTCATGAAACCAGATATTGCCGAAACTACAGGAATTTCAGATATAGGCATCTCTTGGGCAGTAGATTTTCCATTCTCATTTGAAATCAAAATAATATGTTTTGATTCATTTTTGGACGGAGCTAATGGAATTGATGGAGTAACTGAGCTATCAACAAAAATTTCACTCTCATCAACTTTGGATTTTTTGGAAATTGATGTTCTTAATTCATCGGTTCTAGATTTTCCTAAATTAGTTCTGCTAGTTAGAATTCGTTCAAATACACATTTTAACAATTTACGATTTTGATAATTTTCAGCAAATTGTCTAGCACGTTTTAGCTTAGATGATTTTGATGAGATTAGTGTAGACAAAACATATTCATCTGTAAGTTTGACAAATTCTTTAATGTCAAATGATGTAAAACCAAATTCATCATCAGATAATCGTAATGCCTCCAAAAGCATTACTTCAGCAGATCTTACTGTTTTATGAAAATATACAGCTTTGAACATTTGATAACGAGAGTGCATCATAGATTCAAAAGAGTAGAGTGCTGATCTTTCTAGAGCAAGTTTTTTCTTGTGTACATCAAGAGATTGTGTTATTCTTTTATGATCAATTTGTGCATGTTCTGCTCCTGTAAAATATCCATCTCTTAGTAAGTAATCCATCATATCAGCACTTAAGGCTCCAGAAATTATTTCATTCATGTATTGTAATTTTGAATCTCCAAATGCAATTTTTGTAACAAGTTTTTTGTCATATCCATTTTTTGATAGTATGTCACCAATTTCAGATTTTAAAATAATTTCTTTACCAAAGTCTTCATGTGAAAATTTTTTTTGTTGAATAATCTCCTCAAAAAGATGAGAGAAAGGGCCATGACCAATGTCATGTAAAAGTCCTGCAAGTCTCAATAAATCAATATCATCAGATTTTAAAATTCCTTTTTCGTTTAATGCCTTACCAGCTTGACTTGCAATATGCATTACACCTAAAGAATGTTCAAATCTAGTATGTTGTGCTGCAGGATATGTCAAATGAGCCCCAGAAAGTTGACGTATTCGTCTTAATCTTTGAAAGATTGGATTATCAATTATTTTTAATTCATGATCATATACACGAATAAAATCATGTATTGGATCAACTATGTCTGAATAATTTTTTTTCATAAGCCTATTTTCTGAGAAATTGCTTTTAAAATATTTTCATGAACTTCTTGTTTTGATTTAGATGCATCAATAATTTTCCAATGTTCCTTCTTTGCAATAGTTTGATAAATTTTTGATATCTTTCTTAGAAATTCTTCATTTTTTTCAAATTTGTCTCTGTTAGTTTTTTTTCTACGAAATGATTCTCTTTGAGTTACATCAAGTAAAATTACAAGATCAGCCTTCGGTAGACCATTATCTAGATTTTTTAACCATTTGCTTTTCATTCCATTTGCTAAACCATAGATTAGATTTGAGTGATAATATCGATTCATTATTACAATAGAATTTTTTGATTGTGCTGCTAAAATTTCATTTAATTTTTCCCATCTGTTTGCAGCTAAAAGACAATGAATTACCTGTGGTGGAAATTTTCTTTTACCGTTAAGATATTTTGCAATTTCTTTTCCTACTGGAGTCTTATAATCAGGAAAACTAAATGTAGCTGTTTTGATTTTTCTTTGCTTTAATGCTTTTGCCAATAATGCAGTTTGAGTTTTCTTTCCTGCCTGATCTCCACCTTCAATAACAATTATCATAAGTTACAAAATCAGAGAAATTAATTGATTAAAAATCTATCAAGGTTTATAACTAAAAATTAAGCACATATCTCAAAATGGGACTAGTTGAATCAATGGCAAAAGAAATGATCAAAGAAATAGGGAATAAATCTAGAGAATTTTACGAATTTGTTCTACCTCCTGTAGATATGTATCTGGATAATGACAAATTGACATTAATAGTTGACATGCCAGGATTTACAAAAAAAGACATAAAATTATCATTAGATGGAAACATTCTCTCCATAAACGCATCAAAAGAAATTTCTGAAGAAAAAAATCACAATGTTATCTGCAATCAGAGACCAAATATCATAGATAAAAAAATCAGATTGCCGATTGAACTTAGAGAAGGAGAAAATGGGGTAAGTTCTGCAAAATATGATAATGGTGTATTAACAATAATAATTTTAGTTAAAAAACACGGTAAAGATATTCCTATAGAATAATTATCGTTTTCTAAATATTGTAAAAATACTCATTATTATCAAAGAACCAATTATTCCAGTAATTCCTAGAGATTCATTTGTAGTATACAAAACCGTAGAACCAACAAATATTGCAGATGAAAGTATACTTCCAGAAAGTAAAACATTGGATTTAGGTTTTGTATTTAGTTGGATTGATCTATTTTCATCAATGAATTTCTTAAGTTCTGGAGCAATTGAGATAGTGGCATCAATTGATTTTGCAAATCTTTGAAATGAATATTTGAGTTCTTCAATGTATGCATCTTTGATTAAATGTTCTTCTTGTAAAATTTCTCTCAATACTTTGACAAATTTAAAATCAACTTTATGTGTTTTGTAAATTCCTTCAATGATAGATGCCATTCTCATGTATAGCGCCAAATTTTTTGGAAGAACAAATGGAAATTTACTCATTGTTTTGTTTGCAAGTTCCATCAAACTTTGTACTTCCATTTCATCAGGCTTTTTTCCATGCATTGCACGAACTGCCAATTCTATTCCTTTTTCTATTACTGAACGGTTAAAATCAGGAGTTAGCATTCCGAGGTCTGCCATTGCATTAACTGTTCGAGGTGGATCTTTTTCAACTAGTGCAAGATAAAGTCGAATCAGTCTTAATCTAGTATCATTATCTAATCTCCCAACCATGCCATAATCATAAAGAATCAGTTTCCCATCGTCAGTTACTGAAATGTTTCCTGGATGAGGATCTGCATGAAATAAAGAATGACGTAAAAGCATGGTGAAAAAGACCTTATGAACATCAATGACTAGTTTGTGCCTGTCAATTCCCTTCTCATCAAGTGCTTCTATATTGGTAATTTTGATACCAGGAAGATATTCCATAGTAAGTACATTTTTTGAGGAATAATCATCATACACTGAGGGAATCGCTATGTTGCTTTTCTTCATGTCTTGCTTGATTTTTTTGAGATTTGTTGATTCTATCGTATAATCCATCTCTTCGTGAATAGTCTCAATAAATTGTGAAAGCATTGCTCTTGCAGAAAAACGTAAGTTTGGATCTACAAATCTCAATGCCATTGGAAGTATTTTTTTTAAGACTTTAAGATCCTCTTCTACAACTTTTTCAATACCAGGTCTTTTTACTTTAATTACAATCTCTTGACCAGATATTCTTCCTCGATAAACTTGACCTAGTGATGCACCAGAGAGAGGATTTTGATCTATGCTTTCAAATTTTTCATTAAGTGGTCCGATGTCATTTTCAATTATTGGTTTTACCAGATCAAATGGAGCTGCTGGAACACTATCTTGTAGCTTGGCAAGTTCTTCCAAGTATGGTTGTGGTAAAATATCCGCTCTTGATGAAAGCCATTGTCCTAATTTTATGTAAACAGGTCCTAACGAAATGAAAGTGTTTAAAACTTTACGTGCGTTCTTACGATATTTTTCTAAATCGGTGTCCTTGCCTTCTGTATTAACCCATTTTCTTCTATCTTTTCGTAATGCCAGAATTGAAGGTAGTAGTTTGTAAAGTACTTGAATTGTTCTTATGTTAGACATAATTATTCTAAATAATTTTTAGCTTTTTTTGTTGCAACATACCCAATGTATCCAGCAATAATAGAAGATGTTATAGTAGCTGCTATAGTTGAGTTTTTGGATTTATTATTCTTAAGAAATAATTTTGCAATTTTTGAACCACCTAAAATTGAACATGCAACTCCAATTAGAATTTCTGGGGCATCATATACTAAATGACCAAATGGATCTTTTCTAGGATCAATTTTATCAGTATGAACTAGAAATTTATCATCATATTCTCTTATGTGCAAATTACCATATCGATATTGTTTATTTGCGCCATTTTTTTGTCCAAGCATAGTTTCATGTGCCCCACCTATCATGAATTCTCTTAACTCCTTTGGCACTTCAATCTCATCTATTGGCATAAACGCAAGATCCATTATTCGTTTATAATCTTAGCCATAATAAAATTAAAAAATTTTCATATTTTTTATGCCTAAAAAATTTATTTTTTAGATTTTGATTCTTTTATTCTCTCTTTTCCAAATAATATAAAACTTGTAATGAATACAATCAACATAGAAATTCCAGTGATGTAAGCAAAATTGAATCCAATTCCTGGAAGATTTATTTCACGAGTAGAAATCAAATAGGTAGCAGCCAATAAGATCATACCAACGATTGTCAATTTTTGATGATTTCGCATTATTGTTGATTTTGTTTCTGTGTATATGAATTTAGAAATAAAAAGGATTCAGAGAAATGGTGTTGTTATGAATCCAACTATACTACCGACTAGAAATAGAAATATACTATTTGCCATGCCTGATTCATACCATCTCAACTTAATCATATAACAATAATGCAAATGTCCCAGAATAGGGAATTAGAATTGATCGAGTTTAAGGTGATGAATTCATAGTAGAGAGTTTTTTTATAACTTGTTCAAGTTCCAATTTATTATCATTAATTACTCGTTTTAGTACTGAAATCTCTTGGTTTAGTTGGTTTAAACTAGAATTATCCGAATGAATCAGTTTGTCTTCTAATTCTAGAAGCAGTTTTTGATTATACTGGTTAATTTTTTCTAGTTCATCTTTGTAGGTTTGTAATTTTTCGTATGGATCTGATTGTTTAATGGTTTCTGGAGAATTTTGATTTGTGATATAACCAAAAATGATCACTGAACTTCCTACAGCTAAAACTGCAATCATGACAATAATAGATAATCTCACTTTAAACAGTTCTTTTTCTATTTCTAATTTAAAATTTAATTTTAACTGGCCTGAATTTTTGATTTTTTACGCCTACGAATCACATAGAGTCCTATTGCAGCTGCTGCTATTAATGGAATAATAATCATAAAACTATTATCAGATTGAATTTTTACTGGTTCTTTTACAAATATTGTAGCATCATGTGTATACAGTGTTTCATCTCTAACACTATCTTTGTATCTTACAGTTAGTTTGATATCATGTTCTCCATATCTTGGCTCACCGTCAAATTCTAATGGAATGTTAAATGGCACAGGCGAATCAATTTCTATTTCGTCAATAAATTGAGTTTTTGTTTTAATATTTGAGTCACCCTTAGGCTCAATTGTAACAAAACCAAATACAGCATTTTCATTTCCTTCATTTATTATTTCTCCAACAACCATTTGTGTGTTAGATAATTCAATTACTCCAACATCATACATGTTAAGTTCAATCAATCCTCTAATGTAGAAATCAACAATTTTAGAAATAGTTTGCAAATCACCATGTGCATTATAGAATTGAATAGACAATGGAATTCGTAGTGTATCTTGTTGAAGATTTCCAGGTACGTATACAGTAGCAGTAAGATATCTAGATGATTTTGGATTTATGTTACCAACATCCCAATTAGATTCTAAGATCACTACATTTTCAACATTGGTAGTTGATGATGAAGTAGATGCAAGTTCTGTTTGAGTATTAGTAGCTACAATATCAACACTAGATAACGGTGCAGTTCCATCATTTGTAATTTCAATTACAACATTGTTTAATTTCAAAGATGTAAGGAATGGATCCAATGCTTTAACATTGATTATACTATCTCCTGTAACTTTAAAGGTAAATTCAGAAAATGAAGTTCTAACTCCTGATTCTCTTATTCTAGAATAATCAACCTTAACAGTACCCGGATATTGTTTAATTTGGATATTTTTATCAATATTAACATTAAATGTCATATAGAAAGTACTGCCAGCCAATGAATTGGAATCACTATTAGCAGTTATGAGTGAACCAGGACCATCTGCTGAAGAAAATCCAACTGGAAGGGATAGTTGGCCTTTGATTCCAGTAATATCTTGTGTTCCTACATTTGCAAATACTACAGTAAATGGGACATTATCATCACCAGGATCAATTTCAATTTTATTGTTAAAGGTTCCAAAGTATCCTTCTAGGAATTTTACATCTCCAAAATCTCTTTCAAATGGTGATTGGCCAAAACCACCAGATTTGATTTGAGCATATGAATCATCAGTAATTAATGGTATAAGCAATAACAAAGTCAATGAAAATAAAATTTTGTAATTTATCATGCTAAAACCTCCAATTCAGATGGTTGATTTCCTTCGGATGCTTTTCCATCTTTAATTGTAATTACTCGATCTGCTTCTCCAAAATGTTGTTGATCATGAGTAACAATGATGAATGTTTGATTCAATTCTTTTGCCATTGATTTCATCAAATCAACAATTATTTTCGAAGTAACAGAATCCAAATTACCAGTTGGTTCATCAGCTAAAACGATTGAAGGGTTATTTATCAAACCTCTAGCAATTGCTGCTCTTTGCGCTTGTCCACCTGAAATTTTATTTGCTCTTTTGTTAATTTGATTCTCTAATCCAACGGCTTTCAATAATTCTCTAGCATTTTTTTCAGCAGATTCTGTAGTTCCAGCAATTTCTCTTGGCAGTAATACATTTTCAAGAACAGTAAGATCAGTTAAAAGATTTGAAAATTGGAAAATAAATCCTAATTTTTTATTTCTAAATGTTGAGATTTGATTGTCAGATAGATTTGATGTGTCTGTTCCATCGATGAAGACTTTACCATTTGTAGGACGATCTAAAAGACCTATCATGTTAAGTAAGGTAGATTTTCCCGAACCAGAGCTGCCAACAATTAATACAAATTCTCCTTTTTCAATTGAAAATGATACATTATCTAAGGCTTTTACCGTGTTTTCGCCGACACCGTAAATTTTACTTAAATTATTAATTTCAAGTACCTTAGACAGTTCTCATCGCCTCCACTGGTAATAGTTTGGTCGCCCTATACGACGGATATAATGAAGCAATTATTGCTAACATAAAAGACAATACCGCAGTTTGAATAATTTTTTCCCAATTGTAACTTACTTCCAATGGGAGGCTATTATTGAATGACATTTTAGTCTCCTTTGCATAAAATGTGTATCCTAAGCCTGCTGCTGTTCCAACTCCAGCGCCTATTGCACCAATTATCATTCCTTGAAAAATAAAAATAACTAAAATATCTTTTCTGGTAGCACCTATTGATCTCATTACTCCTATTTCTCTAGTTTTTCCATTAACTAACATCATTTGAATTGTAACAATAGCAAATGCGGATGACATCATTCCAAAATAACCAATCATGTTTATCATAGCAATACCAGATCTAAAACCAGCTAATTGTTCTTCAGCTGATTCTTCTATTGTTTCTGCAATAAAATCATCATTAGGAAATGCAGCTAAAAAGAAATTTTTAACATCATCTGCTTTAGTTGGATCATTTAGTTTTACCATTATTGAACCTGATTCACCTTTTCTGTTCATCAAATCACGTAAAGTATCAATGTGTACAACTACACTATAATCAAAGCCTTGTCCACCGGGTGAGCTTGCTATACCAGTAACTACAAATCTTCTAATTTGATCTTGGCCAAATCTATCAACAATTTTTAATTTTAAACTATCACCTACTTCAACACCACCAAGATCTCGTGCAACATTAGAACCTAATACAATTGAATTTTTAGCAAAAACATATTGTCCATCTGTTACAGTTTCATGAACTGTAGAAGCTTGAATATCTCTAAATGGATCAACCCCAACAATAGGAATTCTTGTTTTTTCATGTAATGTACCAAATTTTGTCATGTTAATAGATGCACTAGATGACAACCGGGGAGTAGCTGCTTCTACATACGGAATTCTTTCAAACCAACTAACTAATGCTTGATCAGATTTGTCGATGTAGTCTTCTTCATCTGTGATCAGGACATCCCCGTTTCTATAATTTGAGATGTCTCTAACAATTGCATCAAATAATCCCTGAAAAATTACAAAATTTACATGAATTACCAAAATTCCAATAGTAACAGCTAAAACAGCTCCGATTAGACTTCCTTTTTTATTAAACAACATTCTTTTTGCTAATCGTAATCGATATTCCATAAGAAGACTAAAAATAGTCTGATATTTAATGTATATTATCTATAGTGCTAACAGTATAGACATTTTTATATCTTATTAGTTAATTGTAAACAATATGAAATTGATTAAGGTGACATATTGGACAATTTAGATATCAAAATTCTAAGCAGATTACTAAACAATTGTAGAGAATCAGACAGACAGATTGGAAAAGAGTTAGGAATATCAGGTGGAGCAATAAGAGCACGAATTAAAAAAATGCAGGAAGCCAAAATTATTGAAAAGTTTACAATTAAAGTTGAACCGCCAATTTTAGGACTAGGTGTTTTGTATATTGTAGTATCAGGACAAAACATCAAAGATGTTTTAGAACAAATCAGATTAGTTGGAGAGCCGTTTTTTGTTGTACCATGTGTAGGTGGAATCACAGTATGCAGTATAGTAATAAAAGAAAATTTACAACAAAAAATAGAACTTGCAAATAAACTAATGAAAGATGTAAGGGTACTATCAATTTTTGAAGCAGAAAGTCCAGGATATAGTTCTAATCTAACTAAAACAGATCTAGAAATTTTAGAGTATTTAATAAAAGAACCAAGACAAAAAATTGAAAAAATAGCAGAAGAGATGTCAATTTCTACAAAAACTGTTACAAGGTGTATTGATAAATTACAAAAAAATAATGGTATTCAATTTACATTAATTTATAATCCAAGAAAAATTGAAGGTTTTATTTCACATGCCATACTTGCATGGATTGATGGAAATCTTAAAGAAACATTAGATAAAATGAATAATGAACTTTCAGAATCATTTATGCAAATACCATTTATTGCAAAAAATCAGATTGTCTTGTTCATGTATAGTCGCAATATTTTTGAAATGGATGAATTAACTAAAATAGTTAGAAATATGAATGGAGTAAAATCTGCAGATTTGTTCATACCAAAAGAGATATCATTTCCAATGAAATGGTTAGAACAAGCAATCAGTATTGCTAAAAAATCACGAACACTACATATTTCGTATCAAACAAATTAAATATTAATCAAATTATGAATCAAACATGAAGAAGAAAATCTATGAAGGTAAAATATTAGGTCTTAGCATTTATGATTTAGTGATTGAAGGTAGAAAAGTAAAACGTGAGATGATAGAACATAGAGGGGCAGCGGCAATTTTAGCATTTGATGAAAACAATAAACTGATACTTGTAAAACAACATAGATATCCCCATGGTTATGTAATTGAAATTCCAGCAGGTACATTAGAAAAAAAAGAAGACCCAAAGAAATGTGCTTTTAGAGAATTAGAAGAAGAAACAGGATACAGTGCTAAAAAAATGACTCCATTAATCACATATTATCCTTCTATAGGATACAATACTGAGGCTATTCATTGTTTTGTAGCGTCTGGATTGAAAAAAATTACAGATTTGAAGCTGGATGAAGATGAAATATTATCTGTAGTAAAGATGGATTTTAAAAAAGTAATTACGATGATAAAAAATGGAAAAATTCAAGATTCAAAGACAATTTGTGCAGTTTTAACATATGCATTCAAAAAGAAATTAAATTAATTATTTATTGTATATTGGTTTTACAAGATCTACTACATCTGCCCATGATTTAGTAATTCGTTCAAACATATAAACAAGATCAAGAAGATCAATTGGAATTTCTTTTTTATTTCCAATTGTGTTTCTAAGTTTAGAAAGATTTTCTTGATGTTTTTTGTGTAATGCAATAGCTTCAATAGCTAAACGTCGATCAGGTTTTGTAAATGCATCAATAGACTTTTCTGCAAGATCATTAAAATTTTGAACTACATCAAAAATTTTTTTCAAGTGTTGATCAGATAAAGATGAATTATATACGAAATCAGCAAGTTCAACTATTGTATCACCTGCATTTTCTAAGAGATTTGCGGCTACTCTATAATCTAAAATATCAATATTTTCTAAATTAAATACATTAGCTAATCTTTTATCAACAAGAGTACTTCGAATTAAACGTACAAGAAGAAAATATTGTCTATTTACTTCTACATCTCTATTTGATAATGTACGTAAATTTGATTTATCATTCAAAATTAATCCATTTGATACGTCTTCATACATTCCAAGTGCAATGGAACTCATTCTTTTTAGAATTTTTTCTGGATTGAGTGTTGTTGCATCCAAAAGAAATTGCATATTAATATGCGAAGCATCTTCTTCAATAATTTCCATTCCAACTAATCGTCGCATAGAATTTCTAATTTGTTCTCTATCTACACCAGGAATAGTAGATTTAGAATTGATTAGTATAACATCATATCCTAACAGATACGCTCCAGTAATATCGGCTACAATATTTTCATCTTTAGGTAATGGATATGAAATTACAAGTTCTTTGGTTGGACGCATTTCTTTATTTGCAGAAATAGAAATGGTGTCTTGTCCAGTCTCAAGTTCAATTTGGCTGCCTTTATCTAGATTATTAGCAACTATCCATTCTTTTGGCAATGAAACTAGTATACTACTACCTATACGTTGTAGGCGTCGAATGAATTTAGTCAATTTATACTAGTATAATTAATTTAAGCCATATTCTTATATTTTGTGTAAAATTTAAACTATGATCAATGGAGTCCACTGCATTTTGTCCTGCTCATGTAACAGGTTTTTTCAAAGCGTACTTAGAAAAAGACAATCAAACTCCAGAAAAAATAGGTTCCATGGGTGCTGGATTTTCAATAAGAGAAGGAGTTACTACGCATATCAATATTTTACCAAAAATAAATCAAAAGTCTAATTTTAAAATTACAACTATAGGTTATGAATCAGACAAAACAGATGTTTCAGAATATGTTTTAAATGAATTTTTAAAGCTTGGAAATTTTGAAGATATGTTTTTTGATATTAAACATGAGATTACCATTCCTGTTGGATATGGTTTAGGTTCTAGTAGTGCTGTTGCATTATCATTATCATATGCATTAGATCATGTGCTTAAAACAAATTTAGATCATACTATGATTGGTCAGATTGCTCATAATGCAGAGATAAATTGCAATACAGGGTTAGGTGATGTTTTAGCATCATACCACGGAGGTTTCGAAATTAGAATCAAACCAGGAGCACCAGGAATAGGTAAAGTAGAAAAAATTAATCCAGGAGAAATTACAATAATCATGATTTGTTTTTCCCCAATTTCAACAAATAAATTCATCAAAGAGCGTTTATCACAAATTAACGGTCTAGGTGGAAAAATGGTAACTAAACTATTAGAATCAAAAAATTATGAACATTTTGAAGATATGTCATTAGAATTTGCAAAATATATTCAAGTAATGACATTAAGAATGGAAAATTTGATTCAAGAATTAGCTTCAAATGGAATAAAATGTGGTGTTGCATTATTTGGTGAAACTGTATTTACTATGATTCCAAAAGAAAAAGAAGAAAAGGTTTTACAAATCTTAAAAAAATATTCTGATGCAATAATTATAAAATCACAATTGGATAATCAGGGAGCTAGAGTGCTTAATAATTAATTGAACATAGATGTCTTTAATTCCAAAATCTCATCCTAGAGCTAAATCTCTTTTAATTAGAGAAAAACTTGTTTCCGGATTTGAACAGGGATTAGTAGCAAAGGAAGGTCTATTAGCACATGGTAGAGGAGAAGCATTTGATTATTTACTTGGTGAAAAAACAAATAAGAATGCAAAGTTAGCAATAAAAGCTGCTGCAGCACAAATACTTTTGGCAAAATTACCAGTCATTTCTATCAATGGAAATATTGCTGCATTATGCCCAAAAGAAGTAATCAATCTTGCCAAAATCTCAGGTGCAAAAATTGAAGTAAACTTGTTTTATACTAATGAAAAACGAAAAAAGAGTATCATAAAAACTCTAAAAAAGAATGGTGCAAACGAAATTTTAGGTACAAATCCTAACTTTTCAACTACATTATCAGGATTAGATTCTGCTAGAAGAATAGTTGATAAAAATGGAATATTTGTAGCCGATGTTGTAATTGTTCCATTAGAAGATGGAGATAGAACGATGGCACTAAGAAAAGCTGGTAAAACTGTCATAACATTTGATCTTAATCCACTTTCAAGAACTTCACAAACTGCAAATATTACAATAGTAGATAATGTGATTCGTGCCATAGATTTGTTATCTATAACTTATGAAAAATTATCAAAAAATAACAAAAACACACTTGAAAAGATCGTCAAGAATTTTAATAATAAAAAAAATCTTTCAGATAACATAATTGAAATTAAAAATAATTTAACAAGGAGAGCTCATTTTGCATAAATCAGTATATGATATTATTCGAATGAAAAAAGATGGTAAAAAAATTTCAGTCGTTACAAGTTATGATTATACACTTGCTTCACTTTGTGATAAAGCAGGAATAGACGTTCTACTTGTTGGAGATAGTGCGGGCATGGTAATGCTTGGCTATGAAAATACCATACCAGTAACAATGGATCAAATGTGTATGTTTACAGAAGCAGTTAGTAGAGCAAGGAAAAATGCTTTGTTGGTTGCAGATTTACCATTTATGTCATATCAAGTAAGTATTGAAGATGCAATAAAAAATTCTGGCAGATTAATACAAGCAGGAGCTGATGCAGTAAAACTAGAAGGTGGAATTACAATGTCAGAAACGATTAGTGCAATTACAGATATTGGTATTCCAGTAATGGGCCATATTGGATTACAACCACAAACAACAATGTTATCTGAAGGATATAAGGTACAGGGAAAAACAAAAGATACAGCAATAAAATTAATTGAAGATGCAAAGGAGCTTGAAGAAGCTGGTGCGTTCAGTATTGTTTTAGAAATGGTAAGTCATGAGGTTGCACAAATAATTTCAGAGACAGTAAGTATACCAACGATTGGAATTGGTTCAGGAGTTGGTTGCAGCGGACAGGTTCTAGTTGTGCAAGACTTGTTGGGAATGTATGAAAAAATCAAACCGAAATTTGCAAAAAGATATTTGAATCTATCAGAGGAAATTGTAAAATCTCTTGAAAACTATAAAACAGAAGTGGAATCAGGCGTATTTCCTGTCCAAGAAAACTGGTTTTCAATGGATGAAGATGAATTTAAAAAACTACGAGAGCAAATTGGCAGCTAAAAAGAAGATCATTGAGGAAAAGAATCATCCATCATTAGATATTGTGAGCTCATATGGAGTTGAACTTTCTGGGAAAAAAATCGTTCTTTGTGTAGCAGGAAGTGTAGCAGCATACAAAGCAATCGAATTAGCAAGATTGCTAATGAGACATGGTGCAGATGTCAGATGTGTTACAAGTGATGCAGTTACAAAATTAGTACAACCAGATTATTTTAAGTGGGCAACTGGAAATGCAGTAATAACAAAGCTAACAGGTGAATTAGAACACATCAAATTAGCAGACTATAACCAATCAGATCTCATCATAGTTTATCCAGCAACGGCAAACACGCTGGGAAAATTAGCTAATGGTATTGACGATACACCAGTATCTACGGTGCTTACAGTAGGATTTGGTTCAAAGATTCCAATTTTGATGTGTCTTGCCATGCATGCATCGATGTATGAAAATGCAGCAGTAAAAAAGAATGTGGAATTTTTAAAGAATAAAATTGAATTTCTATCTCCTCAACAAACTGAAGGTAAAGCAAAAGCTACTGAACCAGAAGATGTTTTAGATTATGTATTAAAAAAATTTGGATTTTCATCTATTTTAAAAAATAAAAAAGTTTTGATTACAGCTGGACCAACAATTGAATATATTGATCCTGTTAGAATAATTACAAATCAAAGCTCAGGAAAAACCGGTATGTTATTAGCCTCAGAATTAATTTCGTCAGGAGCTAAGGTCACATTAGTTTATGGTCCAGGAAGTGAAAAACCACCAAAAGGAGTAAAATTAATTAAAATTTCTACAAGCAATGAAATATTCAATGTTGTAAAAAAAGAGATGCAAAATAAATTTGATATTGTAATAATGGCAGCTGCTATATCAGACTACATTCCAGAAAATCCTAGCAAAAATAAAATAAAAAGTTCAAAAAATAAAATAAAAATCAGCCTCAAAAAGACTCAAAAAGTAATTAATTTTATTAAAAAATATCAGAAAAATGTATTCTTGGTAGGTTTCAAAGCTGAGGCAAATATTTCAAAAAATGAATTAATTACACTTGCAAAGAAAAAAATGGATGAATCAAATGCAGATATGATCATTGCAAATAATATTGGTTCAAAAAGATATAAGAAAAATCCTGAAAGTAATGAGATATTGATCATAGACTCAAACCGTGTAATTTCATCTGGTTGGATGAAAAAAGAAAAGATTGCTAAATTAATTATAAAAGAGATTGAAAATAAAATAAAAATATAAAATGAAAAAAGCAGAAATGAAAAAACTTTTAGCTGAATATAATAAGATTAGATTAAAGAAAATACAAAACGAAAAAATATTAGATAAGCTAAAAGAGATTGAACATAGATATTTTCACGAGACAGGAAGAACAATTAAATCAGATTTTAAAGAGATTACATAAAATATATCATCAAATATCAAAAACATAATGAAACTAGATCATATAGAATATAAACAAAGAAACATCAAGATATGGAATGAAATAGCACCAAGATATCATAAAAGATGGGCTGGTGTTAATCAAGGACCATTTCAAAGTACATCAAAGTTAGTTGATCTAGTAAACGTAAAGAAATGCGATAGTATTTTAGATCTTGCATGTGGTACAGGTGCAGTTACAAAAAAAATTCTTGATAAAATTGGAAATTCAGGATGTGTTATTGGAGCAGATGCTTCAGTTACTGCAATTAATATTGCAAAAAAATGGAATGGTAAAAAATCCAATTTAGATTTTATAAATATTGATGCTGAAAAATTTAATTTTAATCATAAATTTGACATTATAACATGTCAGTATGCATTATTTTTTTTCCCAAATGCACAAAAAGCATTAAAAAATATTAGAAATAGCCTCAAAAAAACAGGAACATTAGGAATATCAGTTCATGGTCATAAAGACAAAGTTCCATTTTTTAGCAGTATTTTAGATGCTATTACAAAATTTATTCCAGATTATGTACCACCTGGTACACCTAATTTAGATAGATTTGGAACAAAAAAATCATTATATGATGAAATAAAAAATGCAGGATTTTCAAAAATTTCAATAAAAGATTTTACATTTAGCTATAGTCCTGGAAATTTTGAAGAGTACTGGAAAAATTATCTGAAATACATTGCCAAACCAATTAAGGAAAAATTAGATGCATTAGATAAATCTCAGAGAAGTAAGTTGAAACAGGCAGTTAAACAAAACACTATTCCATATACAAAAAGAAATGAGGTGATAGTATTTCCTTGGCAAGTTTTAATTTTAACTGCAAAATACTAGATTGATAGTAGGGAGTAGAATGGGTAAAAATAACAAAAAGAAAGAAGATGAACCAAAAAAGTCAGATTTTAAGTCATTTCTAAAAAAAAGAGCTCCAATTTACCTAGGCATAGTAGCAATTTTTGTTGTATTTGTAATTCCTGAATTAACAAAAGGCGACTTAGAAAGTGGTTTTCCAGACAATTTAACAACTGAGGAAAAACAAATTTTAGAAATTTTAATGGCATATAATGGTCCAAATGAAAAAGGATTAACAGTATTGAATGCAATTAAAGAACAAATTGCTAAAGAATATCCTGATGAAAAAATATACGATAACAAAAAGACAAAAGTGGAACTAAACATTACTAAAGTTGATTCTACTGAAAATTATAAAGTGGTTTTGATGTTTGAATCATATAAAGGAAATATAGAATACGTCTGGAATGTAAATCAAATCACAAAAGAAATCAAGGCTGAAAGCTCAAATGCAAAACACATAATTGATATTGTAAACTATTACGACTAGAATTAGATAGTAATTAGATCTTTTGTAAATTTATGCAAAATTATTGGTTTATCTTTTACAATTAACGAGTCTTCAATTCTTACTCCAAATTTGTTTGGTATATAGATTCCAGGCTCTACAGTAATAGCCATGTTCTTTTTTAATTTTGTATCACTTCGATATGAAATAGTTGGTAATTCATGAACTTCAAGTCCAATACCATGACCTGTTGAATGAATAAAATATTTCCCATATCTTTGTTCTTCAATGTATTTTCTACAAGCAGAGTCTACATCTTTACAAGTAACATTTGGTTTAACAGATTCTAATCCAAGTTTTTGTGATTCTTTTACAATTTCATAGACTTGTTTTTCTTTAGGAGATATTTTTCCAATTGCAAATGTTCTAGTTGCATCTGAAACATATCCTTTGTATCTCAATGTAAGATCAACTACTACAAGATCTCCTTTTTTGAATTTTCTGTCAGTTACTTGTGCATGAGGTAATGCTCCATTGGATCCTCCAGCTATAATCAAAGGGTTAAGTGTTGATTTGTATCCAGTATCAAACATTTTTTGTCCCATTGCGTATGACATCAATATTGTTTGTAATTCAGACTCTTTTTGACCTACTTTCATTTTTTTATTACAAAGTTCATACATTTCATCAATTATTTTTGAAGCTTTTTTCAAAATATTGATCTCCGATTCATCTTTTATAATACGAGAATCATAAAATGGTTCAGTAGAAGATATTATCTTAGGTACAGTTTTTTTGAGAGATGTCATTACTGAATAATTTTGGCAATCAGTACAGACAGATTTTTTTTTGATTTTATTGGTTAATGAAGATATTAATCCCATACCACGTTCTGCAGTAATTACATCACAGTCTTCAGATTCTTCTTTAACACGACCTACCTCAAGTTCAGGAGCGATAATGGTGGTTTTTCCTCCTTTTTCTAACATACCAATAGCCTCACCCCAAAATCCAGTCATGTAGAATAAATTTTCAGGCTCAAATGCAATTAGTGTATCACAGTCAATCTTTTGAGCGAATTTGAGAAGATTTTTTCTTCGTTCCTTCACAAAAATATCACAGCGCTTCTCAATTTATGTATGATGTAAAGTTTGTATACAGCAATTTTGATTTTTTTAATATGACAGATGAAAAAAAGAAAGTAGTTGCTTTGTTATCTGGTGGTTTAGATAGCCAGCTTGCAGTTAGAATGATGCAGGAACAGGGATTTGAAGTTTCAGCTGTTGCAATAAAAACGCCTTTTTGTGATTTTGATTGTGGAAGAGGTTGTGGTTTTGAGATTAGAGAAAGAGCTGATGATCTTAATGTCAATTTAAAAACAGTGTATCTTGGTGATGAATACATTGAGATGTTAAAACATCCAAAACATGGAATTGGTGCTGGGTTTAATCCATGTGTTGATTGTAGGACTATGATGTTTGATGCTGCAAAAAAACACATGGAAGAGATCGGTGCTGAGTTTATTATTTCAGGAGAAGTGTTAGGACAAAGACCAATGAGTCAACATGCTCCTTCATTAAGAATAATTGAAAAAGATTCAGGTCTAGTTGGAAAAATTGTTAGACCATTATCTGCAGGGCTACTTCCAGAAACAGATCCTGAAAAAAATGGATTGATCAAAAGAGAAAATCTTGGGATGATTAAAGGAAGAACTAGAAGAACACAATTAGAGATGGCAAAAAAATATGGAATTGAAAATCCACCAAATGCAGGTGGCGGATGTCTTTTAACTGATCCAACATTTGGTTTACGTGCAAAAGATTTGTTTGCACATACTGAAACTCCTACAATAAATGATATTGATTTACTAAAAGTAGGAAGACATTTCAGATTAGATGAACAAACTAAATTTGTTGTTGGAAGAAATAAAGATGAAAATGAAATGATAAAAGCAATTGCATTGTCTGATGATATTTTATTACAGGCACGTGATCATATGGGACCAGTTGCAATTTTACGGGGAAAGAATGCAGATATGCATGTAAAATTTGCATCTTCTATTACCCTAAGATATTCAGATGCACCAAAGGGAATGCAATCAGCAATTACTATTTCCAAAAACAACATAACAAACGAAATCACAGCAGAGCATGCTGAAGAAGAATCATACATTAAATTTAGAATTTAGGCATGAATTTTTTTTGGAATTAGTTAAAACTAAGGAAGAGTTTTTGAAGGAGTAGATCGCATTTTCTTCAAGGATGCAAAAACAGGAAAATCCCACCTATTTGAAAGCCATTACTATACGAGACATCAGTGATGTACATTCGATTAAAGAAGACATCAAAAAAGAAATGATTTTAATTCTTAGAGTTACGCCGTTGGCTCAAAAAAATGTTGAACAGCTTAGAAAAGTAGTTGAGGAGTTGTATTCTATTGCAAAAACTGAAGGTGCAGATATTGCAAGATTGGGTGAAGAGAGAATTATTGTAGCACCATCAAACATTAAAATCTGGAAACCAGAATACGATCTAAAATAATTTGATCGCTTCTTGAACTTGAGGGTAGTGTGCAGGAACTCTAAACATTCTTCTGATATTCATTGCTAAATTTTCTGATTTTCGTCGTTCACCGTGATTTACAAGGACTCTACGAAGTTTTGGCCTTAATCTTTGAACAAAAGACATTAACTGATTATAATCACTGTGTCCACTAAATCCATCTAATTTTTCAACACTACAATTAATTGTAACAACTTCTACTTTTCCTTCTTTACCTAACATAGTAACTTGTTTTGAACCATCCAATACTCTTCTACCCATAGTTCCATTGACTTGATATGAAACAAACAGGACTTTATTCTTTTTATCAGGAGCAATATTTTTGAAATATTCTAAAACAGGTCCACCTTCCAACATTCCAGATGTTGCTAAAATAATACATGGTGAATTATCTCGCATCGGTTCTTCTCGTGTATCAGCGTGCTCAATGTTTGTAAAGTATTCTGAATCAAATGGGTTATCATCAGTTTCTAAGATTTTCTGTTTTAATTCTCTAGCAAGGTATTCAGGATATGCCTCATGAATTGCAGAAGCTTCTGAAATCATTCCTTCTGTAAAAACAGGAGCTTCGACCATTTCACCGGATTTCATATAGTGATCAATTACCATCATGATTTCTTGTGCACGACCGACCGCAGGAATAGGAATGAGAACTTTTCCTCCATCAGCAAGAGTGTTATTTACTGCATTAATGAAAGCAGATTCTACTTCTTGTCTGGTTGGTTGAATGTCTTCTTTTGCACCGTATGTACTTTCAATTAACAGAGTTTCAACTCTGGGGAAATTCCAACTGGCTGCTTCAAATAGGATACTTTTTCCAAATTTAATATCGCCAGAATAAACAAAATTATGATCACCGTTGCCAATATGAAAATGACATAAAGCTGAACCTAAAATATGACCAGCATTTGCAAGTACCAATTTAATGTCAGGAGAAATATCTGTAACAGTACCATATGGTAAAGTAATTGCTTGTTTCATGATTTGTTTAACATCTCTTTCAGAGTAAATTGGTGTTCTACCTTGTGCAGCAGCAACTTTGATTGCATCTAATTGAATAAGATTCATCATAGGTAGTGTTGGCTCAGTGCAATAAATTGGTCCTTTATAACCAAATTTACACAATGCAGGTAAGAACCCAGTATGATCTAAGTGTGCATGTCCAATCACAATTGCATCAAGTTCGTCTAAAGTAATATCTAGAAAATCTAATCTAGGAAAAGAATCCATTGGGTGTTTAGCACCAGGATTTATACCACAATCAACTAGGATTTTACTTTCAGGAGTAGATAAGAGCATACAAGATCTTCCTACTTGACTAAAACCACCAAGTGTTATGAGAGATACCTCAGATTTTTGTGCTAAACGGGGTCTAAATATCTCATCTCCGATTTGTTTGAATTGTTTGCTTCGTTCAACAGCTGTGAGTTTTAGATTTGCATTTATTGTTTGAATAGTACGAGATGGTATTGTGGTTGCTTTTCTTACACGGAGTTTCCAACCTATTTTTTCAGTTATTTCAGCATGATTGAATTCTTTTGCATCTCTTTGTAGTAACCAAGGTCTTTTAGCTTCAATTGAAACTTCACCTGTAGCAGTATCAAAAAATGCCCCTTGAAAATTTGCTTCTTTTGGAATACATTCAGCTAAAATTTTTCTTGCATCTTCTTCTGATTTTCTAATAGATTCGTCAGTTCGTACAACAATTCTTTTTTTAATTATATTAACAAGATTAGAAATTGTTTCGTTGTTTTCCATCAGATAACGTGGTGAATTTGTATACAACGCAATTCTTGGTCCTTCATATTCAATTTTTGTTACCTTAGCTTCTTTGGGTATACTTTGCAGTATGATCGCCATCATATTTTGGCTAGGAGGTAATTCTTTTTGTTGCTGTTTTCTTTGCATTAAATCACTAAAGTTCGATGACTGCTTTCTTTTGTTCTTCAGTCAAAAGACGGAATCCGTCTTTATCCATAACTGCGATGTTAATTCCATCGCCAGTACCTATGTTTCTAACTATTGCGGCTTTTACTGCTCTTAGAGCAATTTTTTTTGCTTCTTCTACTGTTAGATCTGATCTATATTCTTCTTCTAACAAACCATATGCTACAGGAGAGCCACTACCTGTTGTTACATAAGATTTTTGTTCAACTGAACCAAACATGTCGATATTAAATAATGCAGGACCATTTGCATCATAACCACCAACAAGAATATCTGCCATGAATGGATAACCACGATTCTGATGAAATATGAGAGAACAGAGTCTAGCAAGAGAATGAATTGAAATTGGTCCCTGTTTTTCTACTCTATGAAGATTTGAATGATAACGAAGTATATCCACAATGTTTTGAGCATCTGCTACACCTCCAGCTAAAGTCAAGCCTGCGTGTGCATCAATTTTTTGAATTTTCATAGTATTGTTATTTGCAATAAAATATCCAGCACTGGCTCTCATATCAGCGCATAAGACAACACCGTCTTTAGCCTTGATACCTACAGTGGTAGTCCCGTGCAGAATTTTTTCTTCAACATTATTTGACAAAATACACCTATTAGAGATATTAGGAAATGCATGACACCCTTTTAAATAACTTTTTGTTCCATTGAAATGATAAATAATGACAAAAAGTCATGATCGTATGCAGTCGCATACGATGGAACTGCCCAGGCTCATTGAAATTGGGGAGAGAAACATAGGTGATTTTGGAAAGTTTGTTAATTCTCTCAATAAATCAAAAAGAATTTCATTAATCAGCGGAACAAATGTAACAAAAATTATTCAGAAAAAAATTGAAAGTTCGTTAAAATCCAATAAAATAAAATTCGTTTGGCATATGTCTGGAAACAATACAATTCCAGCCATAAATACGATCCAAAAAGACGTAAAAAAAGATCAAAGTGAGTTGATTGCAGGTATTGGAGGAGGTCGTTCTGTAGATACTGCTAAAATGATTGCATTTAATCTAGATAAACCGTTTGTAAGTGTACCAACAGCTGCTTCGCATGACGGAATGGCAAGTCCATTTGTTTCTATTGTTGGCGATAAACCGCACTCAATTGTTGCATCAGCACCGTTAGGAGTATTTGTAGATATTGATATAATTCGTAAAGCGCCTCCAAAACTTTTAGCTAGTGGTTGTGGTGATCTTATTGCAAATATTATAGCTGTTAAAGATTGGCGGTTAGGACATGAAAAAACAGGTGAGTATTACGGTAGATATTCTGCAGATTTAGCATTGATGAGTGCAAAAATAGTTATGGAAAATTCAAGTCATTATGCTAAAAACGGACTAGATGTAAGAATAATTGTTGAAGCATTGATTAGTGCAGGAGTTGCGTCTTGTATTGCAGGTAGTAGTAGACCATGTTCAGGAGCAGAACATCTTTTTTCACATGCTTTAGATAAGATTGCACCTGGAAGAGGTCTTCATGGAGAGAAATGTGGTATTGGTTCTATTATGATGGCAAAGTTACAAGGACAAGATTGGAAAAAAATTGTAAAAACGTTAAAAGATGTTGGTGCACCAACATCAGCAAAACAAATTGGTTTAAAATCTGAAGAAATTGTAACTGCTCTAATGATTGCACAAGAATTAAGGCCTGAAAGATATACTATTTTAAAAGAAATTGAAATGACAGAGAAAAAGGCGTTGAATCTTGCAAAAGTAACTAATGTAATTTGATTTAAGCTGTTTTTGGTTCTGGTGATTTTTCTTCTTTAGTTTCAGCTTTCTTTGTCTGAGTTTGTTTATTTACATGTGTTTCAATAAAGTTGACTTTCTCTAATGATGGAACAAATTTGAAAATATCTAATTGTATGAAGTGTTTCATTATTTGAAGTCCATCAGCTCGTAGTATTTCTTCAGGAATTGTGATGTTTACTTCTTTATCTTTTAATTCAAATGCAATCTTTGAATCTTCTAAAGGCAGTCTATTTTTTAGAATACCATCGACTTTATCGTTTGGAGTTTCAAGTGATTTTACTACATTAACATCATAAAGAATTGTTTTACCTGCGTATCTGTGATTATAATCAATTTGGACTCTTCCTGAACCAATATATCTTATAATTCCTCTCTTATTATCAACCTCAATTGTATCGCCTACAGAAACTTTTTCAGCGTCTTCACCAAGTTTTCTAATTGGAATCATTCTAACTTTACCAGAATCACGTTCGCCAAAGCCCTTGTCAGGAGTAACTTCAATTGTGAGTTTATCACCTACTGAAGTTTTAGCTAATGCTTCATCTAATCCTTTGAGAACAGGATAGGATACTTCACCAATTGAAACAAGCTTTGGTTGATATTTTACATTTGATTCATGAATAGAATGTTTTTTTGCATCTTCTTCTATAGTAGTATCAAAAACTTCTGCATTATCTTTAACCTTAGCAGTATAATCAATTAGTATCAATGAACCTTTATTGAAAGTCAATGTGATCGGTCTCGAATTTCCTTATATTAAGTTAACATGGATTATAGAGCTTTTAGTTTTTCTTCAGCTGTTTTAAGACCTGCTTGGGCATCTGCATCATAACCCATCATTGCCAATGTTGATGAAATTGCAGATATTGTTCTCATAACATGATATTTGTTAACTTCTCCCATACATCCCACTCTGAAAACTTTACCTTTGAGATTTCCAAATCCACCTGCTACCAACACTCTGAATTTTTCAGCTAATGTATCTCTGAAAATTTTGTCTTCTAGACCATCTAAGTAATTTAATGCAATTATGGATATTGAACGATCTTCTTTTTTGGCAAATGGTGTTAAACCTATTGCACTTAAACCAGAATACAGTGCGTCAGAACAAATCTTATGTCGTTTGAATACATGTTCAAGTCCTTCTTCTAACATAATGGATAATGCTTCTCTATATGCATAAAGTAAAGGCAATGCTGGAGTAAATGGAGTATGTTTTGATTCTTCATAATATTTGAAATATCTTGCTAAATTGAAATACATTGTAGGTGGAGGATTAGCAATCATGTATTTTTTGGCTTTAGCACTAATAGATATTGGAGAAATTCCAGGAGGTGCAGCGATTGCTTTTTGTGCACCAGTCATACATACATCAATATTCCATTTATCAACTGGAAGATTAACACCACCAAGTATAGAAACAGAATCTACAACATACATTGCATCGTTACGTGAGGTTAAATCAGATATTCGATCAAGATAATTTACCATTGTTCCTGTAGATGTTTCATTGTGAACAACATAGAATGCTTTGACATCTTTGTTATTATCAAAAGCTTCTTTTATTTTATCAAAAGTTGCATTTTCTCCAGGAGGAGTTTGAAGTTTAATTACATGAGCTCCTTGAGCTTCAATTAGTTCTGCAAGTCTACCGCTAAATTCCCCATTTACAGGAATTATGATTTTGTCGCCTTTTTTTACAATATTAATTACGCTTGCTTCTACTGCTCCAGTTCCTGATGCAGATAATGCAACTATATCATTTTTAGTTTGAAAAACTTGTTGTGTTTTTTCAACTACATCTGTGTATAATTCAACAAAGTCATCACTTCTATGATTAATTATTGGAGCAAGCATTGCTCTCATAACTCTATCAGGTACATTTGTAGGACCAGGAAGCATTGACAAATATTCCAATTTTATATCTCCATCGTAGCTTTCTAATGAGGTTTATTTATAATTAGAGATTTTTCAATCGTTGTTTACCACTAATTTTATTCAAAAAATGTTTAGTTCCTTCAGGAACAAGATCCTCCCATTTTTGATCGGATATTATCATATTTCGAATATTTGTTCCGGAGAGAATATCTCTTTTGACAAATGGAATTGACAGTACTGTAACATTACGTTTTGAATAAAGATGTTCAGTTAATTCATCATTAGTAAAAATAATATCAAATTTTGGAACTATTGTATTGATAAATTCAATCCATTTAATGTGATTATCCAGATCTGGAATGAAATAGATTTGAATTCTTTGTTTCATAGAATCATCAATTGAAGATAGAATCATTTCTTTTCGTTCTTCAGCAGAAAATGGATTGTTTTTGTCTAAGGATTTATTGGAGCTGCCTAATCCTACCCATAATTTATCAACTTTGGATAATGCAAAACGTAAAGCATCTAAATGACCTAAGTGAAATGGTTGAAATCTCCCTATTAGTAATCCATTCATACAAAATAATTAGATAATTTCTTTTTAAAAAACTATCATAAAGTGCTGTATATCAAGAAAATACATGGAATTTCTAAAAATTAATGGTGAATTTGGAGAAGGCGGAGGACAAATAATTCGCACTGCAATTACATTATCATGTATTACAAAAAGATCTGTAATAATTGAAAATATAAGAAAAAATAGAAATGTTGCAGGATTAAGACCGCAGCATCTTACTGCAATTAAAATTCTACAAAAAATTTGTGATGCAGATGTGGAAGGAGCAAAAGTAGGATCAACAAGTTTGAAATTCATTCCAGGAAATGTCAAAAGTTGTAATCTAATTGAAGATGTTGGAACTGCAGGAAGTATATCTCTCATACTACAAGTATTGATTCCAGTAGCTGCAATATGTCAAAGAAAAATAAATTTAACAATCAAAGGAGGTACAGATACTCTTTGGAGTCCTACAATTGATTATACTCAATATGTTTTGAGGGAAGCATATTCTAGAATGGGAATTAAATTTTCAATGAAAGTAATCAAACGTGGTTATTATCCTAAAGGGGGTGGAGAAATAAATTTGGAAGTTTTACCATCCAAAGTAAAATCAATTACACTAAATCAAAGAAAAACAAAAAATGTAAAATTATTTTGTTCATTTTCTAATTTACCAAATGAATTAATAAAAAGAAATGTAGAAAGTTTTGAAAAAAAATTAATTGAAAAAAAATTCAATGTTCAATCTCAAATTAATGAAGAAATTGCTATTGATTCAGGAGCATCTTTGTTGATTTGTAGTATTGATGATGAATCAATAAATGGGATTGATTCAATTTTTGATAAAAAAACTGAACAATTTAATTTAGATCTAGAAAGTTTTATTAAAAATAATCTTGGCGTTGATGAACGACTAGCAGACATGCTTGTTTTACCAGCATGTCTTACTAATGAAATGACAGTTTTTAGAGTTAAAAATATTTCAAAACATTTGGAGACGAATTTGTTTGTGGCTTCAAAAATAACTGGTTGTAAATATGGAGTAGGTAAACTAAATGACGGTTTTGAGATTAGAATTGAAGGTATTTCACACACCAGCATCTAGTAACGATGCAAAAAATAGAATTGCCACGGATAGGATCACAGTAATTTCGCCAAGTATGATAATTTTTTTTCTTAGTTTTTGAATTTGTTGAGTTGACATTTGTTTTGACATTATTTTTTCTTCTACATCTTTTCTAATTACTCTAACATGGATGATGTATGTAATGATCAATGCTATGACTAAAATTATTTTTATAATAAGAAAATTACCATAGCTTGTTGCCATTAACAGATCAGGTTTGCTCAATAGTACATGTGAATTGTACAAACCAGTTCCCATTAGAATAATTAATGATGGAACAGCAATTTTGTTGAATCTCTTACCAACTTTAATCATAATTTGTAATCTTTCTTCAATAGTCCCATACATTGTTTTTAGAAGAGGTGAAAAAACAATTCCAATAAAAAGAGAACCACCCACCCAGATTGCAGCTGCAAGAAGATGAATCCACATAATTATTGCTTGTTCTAATGGAGTCATACTGTTTCATATTTCAAATCAAATATTATGTATTTGGATCTTGACAACGTTTTTTAGTTGTTCATAATCTGATATCATTGAATTGGGATTACAAAGTAAAATGGTAGTGTATGCATCTATAGCAGGATTATTTGGATTGATGGGTATAATCATCTGGTATGCCAGTCTTGATAATTCACAGTTAGAACAAGTTGAAATTCAATTATCTAGTGTAGAAGTAAAAGATGTTAATTCAATTGAAAATTCTGCAAAATTAGAAATTGTTTTTCTTGTAAAAAATCCAAGTGAAAAAACTTTCACAGTTCCTGTTATTGGATACCAGCTTTATGCAGATGATCAATTATTGGGTTCTGGTCAATATTCCACTGAAGATATTGCAATGCCTGGCAGGGCAGTGTTTTATCCGGATTCAGAAATTCCTTTGAAAAATACTTTCGTTTTAATAAAATCTGAACTTAATTCAGAAATATATCAAGCGGTTTTAGATGGCAGGATCAACAGTTTTAGTGCTGAAGGAATCATAACTACAGAAACATCTTGGAGCTTGATAGAAAAAGAATTCAAATCTTCAACTTAAGTTAAAGAGTGGGCCGAGTGAGATTCGAACTCACGATCACTGCCATGTCGGGGCAGTATCCTAACCGGCTAGACTACCGGCCCATTGAAGTAAAAGATTAGGTGCAGGCATTATTAACGTTTAACAAAAGAAAGGATTGAATAAAAAGAAGGGAGACGGTTAAGAGTTGACAGAAGATTTTACAGAAGAGGAAAAAAAAGGCCTCTATAAGGCAATTTATTCTAGAAGAGATGTCAGATCACACTTTACATCAAGATCTATTGATGATGATGTTTTAGCTAGAATTCTAAATGCGGCACATCATGCACCGTCTGTTGGTTTTTCTCAGCCATGGAATTTTATTTTGATAAAAGAAATGATTACAAAAAAGAAGATCAAAGATTCATTTGAACAAGAAAAAAATCGTTCATCAAAATTAATTGAAGAACCAAAAAGATCAAAATATCTTTCGTTTAAACTTGAAGGAATTTTAGAATCTCCTATTAATCTATGTGTAACATATGATCCAACTAAATTTGGTCCATTTGTGATAGGTAGAACAAGTATTCCTGAAGCAGGATTATACAGTGTATGCTGTGCAGTGCAAAACTTATGGCTTGCTGCAAGAACTGAAGGAATTGGACTTGGATGGGTAAGCATTCTTTCAAATGATACACTTAAGGAAGTTTTAGAATTACCAGAATATGTTGTTCCGATAGCATATCTATGTTTGGGATATGTGGATGAATTTGCACAAAAACCAGATCTTGAAACTGCAGGATGGCTTCCAAGACTTGATCTGAAGGATGTAGTATACTTTGAAAAATGGCAAGATACTGAGAATACAGAATGGAATCGAATTCAAGAGATGATCAAAACTAATCTTGATTACGCTTAAATAATTACAAATGTTTTTTTTGCTGGGCTTGTGGCGCAGAGTCATTTAAGACGCGAAACTTGGATAGCGCAGTAGCCTCCTAAGTTACAGGTCGAGGGATCGAAGCCCTCCAAGCCCGTTTTTTAAAAAATTATTATTGCAACTTAAATACAGTTGTAAATGGTCAGAATTATGAAAGTTGTAGTAATTTCAGGTAGTCCAAGAAAAAATGCAAATACTCAAGTGATAATGAAATATGTTTACGAATATACTAAATCAAAAAATGCAGATACAGAATTTATCAATCTTTCAGATGGACAAATTGAATGTTATAGAGGACCAGAAGAAGAATATAATGAACAAACAAAAAATGCAGCTAAAGACATTATGGATGCAGATGTTTGGTTAATTGGATCTCCAATTTACAATTCATTTTTTAGTTCTGCATTGAAAAATTTGTTTGAATATATCAATTATAAAAAAACTGAAGGTAAAGTTGCAGGCATAGTAATTTTAGCCGCAAGTAATATTGGATTTATTGATGTCCAAACACTCATCACTCAATTATTATCATATTTTAGAGTAATTACCAATCCTAAGGCGGTGTTTCTTACAACAGAAGCAATATCAGAAAACGCTATATCAAAAGAAGAAGATAAGAAAAGATTAAGAGATATGGTAGATGAGACTTTGAAAATAGCCTCTAAATTACATCAAGATTAGATTGTAAGTATACAACTTTGAAAATTTTAACAGTATAATTTCCATCAAAGATTTTAGTTATTTTTCCGTTATTGGAATCTAATACCCTAAATTTGTATTCATATGAGCCATCTTCATTTACTACAGTTTGTGCAAAGTGTACTGCACCAACACTGTTTCCTGGAATAATTTCATCGTTATCAAATATTTGAATAATTACAGGATGACCAGCAACATGGTTTGCAATTTTTCCTTCAACGAATCCCCAAGGGAGTTTATTATTTTCAGAAATTTGCATTTGTAAAGTTGTTTTTTCAAGTCCAATGGAATTATTGATTGGAGTAATTTCTGTTTGTGAATTTGATTCAGCAAACGAAATATTAGTTGATAAAACAGTAGTAAATATTATTGATGCAATAACGCTTGCAAAGATAATATTTTTGGACATATCTGTAATTACATTATTTAGTTTAAAAGATTTATTCCAATTCATCAAAGGTAAAAATTAAAGAGTCAAATATTAACATGACGTAGAAATGATACTATATATGGAAAAAGATCCAACAGAGTTGTGTTCATGTAAATGCCATTATGGTGGTGCTGTTAGTTGCCCAGGTTGTAAGAGTAATCATGGTATAGTATGTAGTCATTGTAACAAGTAGAGCTATTTGCTTTTTGATTTACTTTTAGATGCTAACATCTTAAGATTTGCAAGTTCTGTTTTTAACGATTCAATCTGAACTAAAGTTTGCAAATTTGAAATTTCTTGGTTTAGTCTTTCAATTTCACTGTCTTTTAGCTTTACACTTTCCTTGAGTTTGTTTAATTCACCAGATAATTCATTTTGTGCTACTTTAATTTCAGTAGGACTGACTTGTTTTCCATCTGATGTGTAAATTTGAGCTGTCTGTGAACTACTCAAGCTTTTTTTTTCGCTATGACTTAGGTGAGATTCATGTTTATGTATATAGTCAGCACTCTTTTGAGAAATCCAGCAAGTAAATGTAAGGAACCAAGTAATAGGTACCGCAAAAAGGAAAATTGAGTTTATTATATTTTGACCATAATTTTCTAAGAAATAAGGCCACAATCCAGTAAGTACAGCTGCAAAGACTCCAGTAACCACTGTTGCTAAATGGTTTCCAAGGTATCCCATAATTTATTTGAAAAATTCATTGTTTATAACAGTAATGCTAATGTCAAAATTTGATATTAAGTAAAAAGAAAAAAAGAGTCTAGTTTATTCGTCTTCGTTAGATGTTTTAGGCATATCTGATTGTAAGATCTGGATTTTTTGTAGTAATTCAGTTCTCAAATCTCTTGCGACCCTTCTTACAGTAGGTCTTGGGACACCAAGTTCATCTACAACTTTGGTATAGATATCTTGCTTGTCTGTTACACCTTTGTCAAGATAAGAATTAATTGCTTCTTTAATGATCGTGCTTTGGTTTGTACGATTCAACGAATTCTAAATTTTAGTTGTTCTATATAAGACTATAACTTTTTGACATGATTTAATTTTTAATTCAAGTATTAATAGTTAGAAAAATTTTTCAATTAGGGATTCGTTAATTATTAAATAATTATCGTATTAACGAAAAACGTACAGATTATTATGAATTTTTCAAAAAAAAATAACAGACTATAAAAATATTAATTTACTTTGCACAAAAAGACTCTTATGATAATGCTGTTGATAGTTCTCATTGAGTACAGCAATTATTGAAACAAATTTGGGAACAATTGTATTTAAATTACTTCCTGATTTGGCTCCAGAAACTGTAAGAAATTTTGAGAAATTAGCAAAAGACGGATTCTATGATGGTACACTTTTTCATAGAGTTATTCCCGGATTTATGATTCAGGGCGGAGATCCTAACACAAAAAGTGGAAATAAAAGTACTTGGGGAACAGGTGGACCAGGCTATACAATTAAAGCTGAATTTAGTTCCAGATCACATCATCGTGGAATTGTTTCTATGGCCAGAGCACAAGATCCAAACAGTGCAGGCTCACAATTCTTCATTGTTACTACTGACAGTACTTTCCTCGATAGACAATATACGGTTTTTGGGGAAGTGACAGAAGGGATGGATGTTGCAGATAAAATTGTAAAGTTACAAAGAGATGGAAATGATTGTCCTCTTCAAGAAGCAAAAATGATTCACGTTAAAGTGGAATAAATGAAAATAAAGCAGATTGGTTTTTTCATAATACTGTTATTCATTATAGCAATCCCTACAGTTTATGCCCAAGTATCTATTGGTGAAGAAGCAAAGCAAAAAACAGTTAATGTAATAATTAATGAATTGAATCAAATTCACGTTGTACATGAAGTCATTGCGGCAAATTCGCCTAAACAATTACAATTGATCGATGGATTAGTAAGTAATCTTAGTGTTACTGATGTTGAAGGAGATGAGAAACAGTTTGGCTCTATTGGAGATAACGATGGTATTATTATTTTTCCATCACAAAAAAACATAGTTGTACAATATGATCTTGAAGATGTTTTAGTTCTAAAAAATAATGTATGGACTTTAGATTTTAGATATCTTCAAACAACTAATTTCATATTTCCAAATGAAGTAGATCTAGTTTTTGTAAATGATAAACCGGTGTATTTGGGTGAGAAAAAAGGAATTGCATGTCATGGTTGTCAAATGGTTCTAGAGTATTCTATCAATGAACCAAAAGTATTAAAAAATATAAAATACGATAATAAAGATTTTTTAATTGAAATTAGATCGTTTGCAGAAATAGATGAATTTAATTTTGAACAATTAACCAAAAGAATTAATTTTCATGTTAATGGAGAAAATCAATTTCTAACATTGGTAGTTCCTCTTCAACTATTACCAGAATCATATGATGTATTAGTAGATAATGAAAGAATATACTTTCATGGATACATCAATAATGGAACACATGTATGGATTAACGTAAGATCCGATACTACAGGCATGGTATCAATCGTAGATTCAAAAAATACTGATCAAGTAAATCCCAATATGCGAGATTTACCACTAGTATCAGACATTAATCAGAACATTATAGTTTTACTTGGCGTAATAATCATAGTTGGAGTTATTATTACCATATTTATCATGAAGAAAAAATCATCAGTAACTTCAAAAGATATTAAAAATGAGCACACTCAAAATGCAGATGAAATTTAATATCTCAATAGACTATGAATATATTTTTTAAATAATGTAAAACTATTCTCCACCTGAACCACAAGAACAAAAACCATATTCATCAATCCGAACATTACAGATTACACATTTTTCGCCATAATCTACTTCCCAGGGTTCTTTTCCATATAACTTAAAATGATCATCAATCTCAAGTGGGATTTCCCGTTTCTTTCCCAATGATTTGTATATGTAAAACAACTATACATAGATTATCGGAGAATAAATAAATGAAAATTGAATGTGGATGTCACTGTATCAAATGTAAAAGTACTAATCTCGAATCAAACAGAATCGGACAAATTGAGAAAGACGGATATTTCGATATGCATCATACATGTAATCAGTGTAACACACATTTTGATCATTTAGATGGAGAGATTTTTGAGAGTTGTGAAAAGTGTGAGTATAAAATTAGTTAGATACTAATGCGTTTTCAACAAAATAATGGGCTCTATTCTCTTTTGAATTTTTTAGAATTTCTCTATTAGATGCCATTTTTGCTAAAGCTTTTGATACATCTAAGGGACTAGCACTCCAACCATATTCTCGAAGTTGTTGGACGGTTTCTGTTACGGTTCTAGGAGAATCAAAGAATTTACTAGTTTCTAATATTCTTAATTTTGCTTTGATTTCATGAGGTGTAATTGGTTTTGGTTCATTAAACTCTGGCTCAAATGCTTCTGCATCATCTAAATATTCAAGACCAAATCGGTTAGACTGTATTGATTCATTTGGTTTTGTAGAAACTTCATTTGAATTTTCATAGATGATTTTTGCCTGATTTGCATGTATGTGACTTGATATGTTTTCAATAATTTCACCTAAAGTTTGATTATCAACATAGAAATCTCTAGATTCAACCTCAATTTCACTCTCACCAAGTTTGAGTTTTATTCTAGCCATCACCCATAAATCGTAAGGTTTTGATTTATTCTGCTAGCTCTAATCAGCTTCAAGATTAGATCAAAACTTTTACACATAGAAATGGGATTTTTTTCCTATTGAGTTAAAAAGCGATCTTGAGATAATGTGATGTATGGTTTCCAAAGCCAAAAAAGTAATCATAATTATTGTTATAGCGTTAGGTCTATTTGCATATTCACAATATGTATTAGCCTCACAAATAGGCGTGAAAATTACTCAAAGTGATCTTCTTGCAGAGAATGAAAGTGGAGTGATTCATGACGTTGTACTAGAGTTTAGTAATCCATCATTATTGTATTTGACTGCTGGTAAAACAGAGTTTTTTGTAGTAGCAAATGAGGAAATGATAGGAAGAGGAGATTTGGAATCATTTGTACTGCCAGCATTAGGAAGTAGTTCTGTAAGCGGTACGTATATGAGAGATTCTAATGTAAATACACAAGAAGATTCAACAGTAAAAATAAGTGGTGTCATAAAATATGATGTGATTTTTACTTCGATTGATGTACCTTTTGTATATTACCCTACACCTGACCAAGCAAGAGAATTTATACGTGAAAATTAGTTTTTTAAAGAATGTTAACTGTTTTTGGTTCTACTGCCTTAGATACAATTAGAACACCAAAAAAAATTTTAAAAGATGTTTTAGGTGGTGCTGCTACATTTGCAGCAATATCAGCAAGTAATTTTGTCGATACCGGACTAATAGCAGTAGTTGGAAAAGATTTTCCTGAAAGATATCATCAAATTTTAGCAAAATATCTTGATTTACGAGGCTTGACCATAAAAGATGGTAAGACATTTCGTTATGATGGAAGTTATGATAAAACACTTAGTACAAGAGAAACTTTAAAGACTGAGTTAAATGTATTAGCAGATTTTAAACCAACTGTTCCACAAGAATATAAAAAATCTCAATTTGTGTATCTAGCCAATAATGATCCTGATCAAAATTTAATGTTAATTAAAGAATTTGATAAAGTAAAGTTTTCAATGTGTGATACTATAGAATTTTGGATTTCTACAAAACGTGAATCTGTAATTAAGATGATTAAAGCTGTAGATGCAGTGGTCATAAATGACGAAGAAGCTAAATTGCTAACAAAAGAATTCAACCTAATAAAATGTGCAAAAAAAATGATGGAATGGGGTGCAAAATATGTAATTATTAAAAAAGGAGAGCATGGCTCAATGATGTTTTTTGATGATGTGGTATTTCCATCAGCAGGATTTTCATTAGAAGATGTAGTGGATCCAACAGGTGCAGGAGATTCGTTTGCTGGAGCCATGATAGGGTATTTAGCTAGTAAAAATTCAGTCAAGTTATCAGAGATCAAAAAAGCTGTTGTTTATGGAAATGTTTTGGGTTCATTTGCTGTTGAAAGATATGGATTAGATGGATTACTTCAAATTAAAAAAACAGATATCATGAAACGAGTCAAATTATATGAAAAAATGATTCGTTTCTAAAGATTTAAGTTTGATTATTTCCGCAATTGGGTTGTATATTCTAAGATATGTCTGAAAAAAATGAAGATCGTTTAGATACTATATTCAAATTACAAAAGGGGTTATCAGAAATGATGAAGTTAGATCGATATCCAAAAGATTCTGAAGGAAGAATTTCTGCATTATCTACAGCAATAATACATGAAGCAGTAGAACTACAAAGAACTACAAATTGGAAATGGTGGAAAACTCCAGTTCCATTTAATGTATTAGAAGCAAGAGAAGAATTAATCGATATTTGGCATTTTGTGGTACAAGCATCCTTAGAACTAAATTTAACTCCAGATGATATTCTTGAAGAATATAAAAAGAAAAATGAAATTAATCGAGAAAGACAAAGAAACGGATACTAGTTTATATATTTTTTAATTGTTTCAAGATTAGTTTCATTGATTATATTTACTAGATTGATTTCATTCTGAAAATAATTTATCTCAGATTTTGTTGAAGTAAGAAAAGGATCAGGACTTGAAGAGTTAATTATTCTCCCATGTTCATTGATTCCATTTTCATGTAATTTGATCAATGAATGACCAGCTTTATGACCCCAAACTTCTTTGCCACAAACTATAAGCGTCTTTACTTTTTTATTTTGGTTAAGATATTTAATTATAGAATCAATTCCTTTGTTTTCAGAAAGTAATCTTCCAGCAATAGAAATATGATTCAAAAGTTCAGAATTTGAGATTTTTTTAAGTAAATTCATGCTTGAAAGTGTACAAATTGCTATAGAAGAATGAGGATTTCCTAGGTATGATTCTTCTGGGATTGGTAGTATAATCTTGCATAATTCTCCAATTGCATTTTCAATACTATTCATTGACTATATCACGAAGAGATTGTGCGATAAATTCAATATTTTTACTAGTAACTTTAGGATGTATTGGAAGAGATAAAGTATGAGATGAGGCCCATTCAGTTATAGGAAGTTTGATTTTTTGTTGGTAAAATGGTGTTTTGTGAACTGGAATAGGATAGTAAGAAGCTGCGCCTATTCCTTTTTCATTAAGTTTTTTCAAAATTTTATCTCGTTTTGAAGTTGCTATTGTGTAAAGATACCAGTTCACATTTTCATTTTTTCTTTGATGTGGTAAAATAATATTCAAATTAGAAATAAGTTTTGATAATAGATTTGCGTTTTTTTGTCTGGTTTTTAGAAATCCAGGAAGTTTTTTCATTTGTATTGTTGCAATGGCAGCACTTATTTCTGGTAATCTAAGATTTAATCCAAATATTCTGGTATCATATCCATGAACCATTCCATGGTTTCTGATCATCAATAATTTATCATGTAATTTTTTATTGTTAGTTCCAATAAATCCTCCTTCACCAGATGTCATTACTTTAGCAGGATACATACTCCAACAACCTAAATCAGAAAAAGTTCCAGCATGTTTTCCTTTGTAAGTAGAACCTAAAGATTGAGCAGAGTCCTCTATTACAGGCAAATTATGTTTTTTTGCGATTTCTAAGATCCTATCAATATATGCTACATTGCCATAAAGATGTACAGGTATAATTGCTCTAGTCTTTTTTGTAATCTTTTTTTGTAGATCATCAGGATCCATAGTATAATTTTCTTTCAATATATCAACAAAGACTGGTTTTGCTCCAGTAGAGACAACAGAATTGGCAGTTGCAACAAATGTAAATGAAGGAACAAGTACTTCATCACCTTTTTTGATATCTAAAGCATAAAGTGCAGCCTGTAAAGCAGCAGTACCAGAATTTACAGCAACTACATATTTTGATTTTATGAATAAAGATGCTGATTTTTCAAATGCTTGTACATGCTTTCCTCCATGACTTGCTGCTGATGTAAGTGAACCATTTTTAAGAATTGAAGTAACTGCAGAAATTTCATCTTTACCTACAAATGGAACATTAATTGCAATTTTCAACAAAGAATCTCATTAAAACTAGTCTATAAATCTCATGAAATAGGCATGAATTTTTATATTTCAAAATTAGGAAATTCGCATAATGAGTCAACATCATCTTGAAAAATCAGATGCAGGGTACAAAGTTTTTCTATACATTTTCTATGTTTGCGGTTTTATCATGGTCTCAAGTCTTGTTTTTGGAATATACATCACTATGATAGAATGGATGGAAAACGGAAAATATGTTATGGGAGAAGCAATTCAGAATACTTTCATACCATTTGAAAATTTTGCCAGGGTTTCTACTTGGATATTCTTTTCTACAATTATTGGATGGTATTGCGTTTCAAGAATAGGATGGAGAAGAACTGCTGGAAATAAAATTATTGGATGGAGAATGGCATTACTTCAGCTTATGTTGTTAGGATTTGCAATTATTACATTGTATGAAGTATTATACAATTTTACAGTTTTAAATGCAGAGATCACAGCAGGTATGATTAAAGGTAATGCTCCCAATATTGATATGTTATCAATTGCATATCCAGATCAAAATAGACCATGGAATTTGGTTTTTGCAACAAAGGTTTTCCTTGCTGCATTCATAATTAGTGCTCATGCATTTTATCTTAGTACTAAACCAAGAAAAGTCTTAGAATAATGAATTATAATTTTTATTTAGATGTAAATAGTTTTCCTAGTTTTTCTTGATCAGCTTTAACTTTACCAAATGCTTTTCTGTGGGTTTGATTACAAAATTTTACAGTTTCTGAACGTGGATCATTTTTTCTTGTTTCCTCAATAATTCTACCACACCAAAAACAATATTCTTTCTTAATGACTCCCAATTCCCATCCTAAAAATTTGGAATCATAGTATCCTTTTTCTTTTGGACGTATAGAATTTAGAAAATCACCCTTCTCAGATTTAATCCAAATATTTTTAATTTTAGGATGAAATGGTTTATTCCATCGTCTCTTTTTTTCATCCCATTTGATATTGTTCTCAGTACAAAATTGATAAAATTGTTCTTCAAAGTGTTTAGATACCACAATTCTATTCACAATTTCGCCTATGAAAGCATTCCCAAAAGATAATCTTGTAAATTGACAATTGTTACCTTTGTAAGAATTTTTAAGAATTAAATGGCTTGGGAAGAGGAAATTAGTTTTTCTACTAGATGATACTACACTAAACATGGGATTGTTTGGTAGTTCTAATGAAACAAAATGTAAAAAATGTGGAACAGTACTAACAGATCCTGAAAGGCTAAAAAAACATCAAGAAGTTGCACACAACAAAAAAAAGGAAAAATGCAGAGCATGTGATTCAGAATTTGATTCTTCAGAAGATCTAAGAAAACATAAAAAAAATTGTAAGTGAAATGTTATTTTTAAAAATTTAATTAATGATTAAAATTTGTGGTAAAGATTATCAGTTCCTAATTTGTATAGTTTAGAAAGTTTTTCATTTGCTTCTTCTTTAGTTAGTAGATCTCTTTGAGTAAAATCTCGAAATTGTTCATTATATTCTATATCATCACTATGTCCAGAAATACAAAATAATCTTGATTTATTTTTCCCCCTATATTCTGTTATTGTACCTCTTTTAATTAACAAATCAATGTGATTCGTTAACGTTTGATGATCAATTTTTGCTTCTATCGATAAATGCATAAAAGAAATCCAATTTTTATAAGTTGTAAATTTTTCTATAATTGAAATAATTCTTTGTTCACTTCTACTCCATTTATATTCAGTCATAATTATAATTCAATTCCTATGTTTTTCATACTTCTAAATAATAAAAAACTTAATCATTTAGTCATTCTGATTTAGATGTACGTTTTAATGCTTTTTCTATCGCTTCCAAATTCGCAATTTCATTTTTTGAATTTATTGTTAGTGTTTTAATCATTTCAGAGCCTAACTGAACTGCTTGCTCAGGTAGTACATCTAAAAATTTTTGTAATCCTTTTTTGTAGTTTTCAATTAGTTCTAATCCTTCTTCGAGTGTCATATTATTGATAATTCATTTAATAATTCAAATATTGCAAATATGAACTAAATCATATTTCAAATAACTTTATAGACCTACATCTCAGAAGTTGTTTTGATTTGGATATCACTGAAAAAATTCAATTAATTGAAAGACCCCCAACTGAAGAGATTGTTACGCATGAAGAATTATTAGAATTGTTCAAAACAAATTCATCTCCAAAGCATTACATTGGTTTAGAGATTTCTGGATTTTTACATCTTGGTAGCTTAATTAGTACCGGTTTCAAAATTAATGATTTTATTAAAGCGGGTGTTAAATGTACAGTTTTTCTTGCAGATTGGCACACTATAATTAATGATAAGTTGGGTGGAAATTGGGAAACCATTGAAGAAGTTTCAAAATATTACCAAGATGCTTTCAAATTAGTTTGTCCAAATGTAGAAATTGTTTTAGGATCAAAATTGTATGAAGAAAAAACAGAGTATTGGGCTAATCTTGTTAAATTTACAAAACACATGTCAATAGCTAGAACTATGAGAACCCTTACAATAATGGGACGCTCAGAAGATGATACAAAGATAGATGTAGCTAAGTTACTTTATCCGGCAATGCAAGCTGTTGATATTCATTCTTTAGGTGTAGATATTGCTCATGCTGGAATGGATCAAAGAAAAATACACATGCTTGTAAGAGAGATTTTTCCTAAAATGGGATGGAAAGTTCCAGTAGCTGTTCATCATAAACTATTACCAGGTTTAACAAAACCAGCAAATGCAAATGGGGAATCAACAAAAATGAGTAAGTCAGATCCAAATTCAGGAGTTTTTATTCATAATTCTGATGATGAAATTCGAACAAAGATCAAAAAAGCATGGTGTGAAGAAGCAAATATTCAGAATAATCCATTATTAGAAATTTCAAAAAATGTTATTTTCCATGAATTTAATGAAATTAATGTAGAAAGACCAGAAAAATTTGGTGGAAACATGACATATACCAATTATAATCAATTAGAGTCGGATTTTGCAGAAAAAAAATTACATCCAACTGATCTAAAACAAACAGTAGGAGAATATCTAGTTAAAGTGATTTCGCCAATACGAGAAAAATTAAACCTTAGTGAAGAGTTGTTTAACGCAATTAAGAAAAATTATTGAATTTTAAGATTGGGGTTTGTTTGTTCTTCTAGATTATATTTTGATTTGTATCCTCTTGGATTAATCATTAAATCCTTGTAGGTGTAAGTAGATGAGTTTCCGATGATTACTGTACTTATCATTCCCAATTGATCAGAATGATTTGGAAGATTTTCCAAGTCTGTCATTACAA
Source organism: Nitrosarchaeum sp. (assembly GCF_025699065.1). Taxonomy (NCBI): domain Archaea; kingdom Thermoproteati; phylum Nitrososphaerota; class Nitrososphaeria; order Nitrosopumilales; family Nitrosopumilaceae; genus Nitrosarchaeum; species Nitrosarchaeum sp. Next base: position 101,048 of record NZ_JAILWF010000004.1, read on the forward strand.
TAGTTTGTGATTCTCTAAATGCACCTTTAATTATTGCGACAGGTGTAGTTGGTTTTCTATATTTTAATAGAATTTTCCTTGTATCTACCAGTTGATGTATTCTTTTTTTACTTGCTGGATTATAAATTACAATTACAAAATCACCTTGTGCAGCAGCTTCAACTCTTTTTGTTATTATTTCCCATGGTACCAATAAATCACTCATACTTACAACTGCAAAATCAGTCATAAGTGGTGAACCAATAATTGATGCACATGAGTTCAACGCAGAAACACCCGGAACTATTTCAACTTGCAGACCATCTTTAGGATTCCAATTTGTTGCTGCAAGTGTTTCATAAATTAATCCAGCCATTCCATAAATTCCTGGGTCACCACTAGAAACAAGTGAAACTATTTTTCCAGATTTTGCCAGATCAATACATTGATGAGCACGTTCAACTTCTTGAGTCATGGCATAACGATGAACTGTTTTTCCTTCAATAAGATCTTGTACTAGGTTAACATATGTTTCATATCCAACAATTGTATCACTTTCTTCAATCACTTCTTTTGCACGAAATGTCATATGATCATGATGTCCAGGACCAACACCGACAATGTAGAGTTTACCAGTCAATTTAACATAAATTTTCTTTCAAGTAATTTATCCGTTTAGTGATTTTATTTTTATTGGAATGGATCTATGAGAGGACCATTTATGATATGATGGCTATTCATAGGACGAGCTAAACTTACTGAAATGAGGTCTTTTGCTTTGAAAGAATCAATATCAGATATGGTTTGGAGTATTTTTGCATCTTCGGGATTGTGCCATTCAACGTTATAGATACGCCATATAGGACTATAATTTTTTTGATCAGAATTTACACTTGATATTCCTGGTTGATATCCTAGAGAACCTGAGCCTTTAATGCCGTTTTGAAATTGGAAAAGATCAGCTGCAGAAGAATTTGCAATTAGATTGTCATATACAGGAGTAAATGGAATTCCCATTATTTCTGATGGACTAGAAGGAGTTGCATCAGTTACAATAGAATAGATTGTTTTACCATCTGGGCCCCACATACGATGAGCAACAAAAGTTACGGTCATCTCATCTTTGTTAATTTTAGTAATTTGACCTCCACTAAATGTTAAATCATCAGTAATTTTGGTATCATTTCTTACTAACATTTGTCCATTAGGCCAAATTATTTGAGGAGAATTAATTACTACTCCAGTTTTAGTAAATTCAATTCTTCCATCTTTTTCAGCATCAATTACATCTTCAAAAGATTCTAGAACTTTTGCATTTTGACCTTTTTTCCATGAAACCTCAATAACGGAATTTAATGCACTATACTTTGATTCCTGAACTGGAGTACTTGAAAAAATTTCTTTTTGATGTCCATAAATTCCGTTTCCTCTAACACCGTTATTAAAAATGAATATTTTTTGTAGAACTTCTTCAGGCATTTTTTCAATTAAGTGAGAAGTTTGTACTATCCATTCTTGTTTTTCACTAATTTTTTTAGAATAATCTTCTCTACTAGTATCTGTTATAATATAAAAAATAGAATTTCCTTTGTAAAGTCCTTCATGCATTGGGATAATTGCTTCTACATTTGATCTGGATAACATTAATGATGGATCTTTGTCAACTTGTATTTTTTGCATAATTACTTCGGTTGGTTGACCTCTAATCCAACCATCAACACTTACAGTTGCAGTAAATTCTTTTGAATTAGAAGAGTGTAATGCCAAAGCAGCTCCAGTAAATTCAAATGAATCTGATTTTGATTTAAGATCGATTAATGACATTGCGTAGATAGTTTTTCCATCAATAGTCCAAGTCGGTTGGCCTTTGACATCATTACCAGTAATTTCGTGTAAAACAACAACATCTACAGGCTCATTTGATGTAAATGTCATAGAACCATCATAAAGAGTACCCTCATTTGGTGATAAAATTAATGATAGTTGATGAGTTTCGTGCCCTTGACCTGGATCTTGTGATGAAATAATAGTTTTGGTAAAATGAATTTTTTTTGTAGAATTTGCATCAACATAACTGTTAGAGATAAAGGAAATTGTAAGAATCCCTGAAACAAAAATTCCTACAATTAAGATAATTACAAATCTATTCAATGAAATCATTTGAAGTTGTTCCCCTTAAATGATTTTATCTCTAGTTAATTTTATCCAGTTCAAATGCATCATGTAAAGCCTGAACTGCCACATTAGTATCAGAATTTTTGACAACAAATGCAAGGTTTAGTTCTGACGAACCTTGAGTAATCATTGCTACGTTTACATTATTTTTTTGGATTGCTCCAAAGACTTTAGATGCAACACCTACAGTTCCTCGCATACCTAAACCAATCAGGGCAATAATTGCAACATCGGTAGTTACTTCTAGTTTTTTAATTATTTTTCCTAAAAGTTCCATTTCTAATGCATTAACTGCTTTATCTAAATCAGTATTCTTGACTACTATAGTAATACTAGATTCTGAGGGATTTTGAGATATCATCATTACATTGATACCAGCTTTAGCTAGTGTTACAAAGATTTTTGCAGCAGTTCCAGGATTACCAACCATACTACCTCCACGTATATCGATTAATCCATTATGACGAATACTGCTAACACATTTTACAGTATTTTTTGTGGAAGTTGAAGGTGAATCAGTTACAAGTGTTCCTTCATTTTTTACATTAAAGGAATTTCGAATCTTCATTGGAATTTTTTTGGTCAATAATGGCTCAAATGTGCGTGGATGAATTTGTTTAGCTCCAAACAAAGCCATCTCAATTGCTTCTACATAAGAAACCTCTTTGAGTAATTTTGCATTTTTTACTATTTTTGGATCTGCAGTCATTAATCCATCTATATCACTCATTAACCATATTTCATCAGCTTTGATGCATGTACCTATAATTGTAGCAGTATAATCTGAACCACCTCTACCAAATGTAGTTATGTGTCCATGTTGATCGGCTCCTGTAAAACCTCCTATTACTGGGATTGTTTTCTTGGTAAATTGTTGATCGATTGTTTTAGAAACTCTTAATCTTGTAGTATCCATTAACGGGATAGATTCACCAAAATTAGAATCTGTGACAATTCCAACTTCTTTACCTGTTAAGGATATTGATTTTTTATTCAAATCGTTAATTGCAAAAGAGATTAATTTTATTGAAAGACGTTCTCCAAATGAGATCAAATAATCCATAGATCTAGCAGTTACTTCTCCCAACAATACCATTCCTTCAATTAATGCAACAAGTTCTTTAAAATCTACATCTAATTTTTCTAATAATTTTTTTCTAATTGCAGATTTTTTTATTGTCTGCTTTGCAAGTTGTTTATGTCTATTGATAATTTTTGACGCTAGTTGTATAGCTTTGTTTTTATTCTCATTTTTTATAGATTGAGATATTTCAATTAAATCATCAGTGGTACCACTAGTAGCCGAGCATACTATTACTATTTCATTATGTTTAGATAATGTATTAACATAATTTGCTACAGTTTGAATATCTTTTGCCGATGAAATTGATGTTCCACCATATTTTATTACAAGTCTCAATTCAAAGTACCTGAATCAGTTAATCTTTAAATGCTTTAACTTTCTACTCGTGGAGCCAAATAAAAGTGAATTCTGCCTATGTTTGCTACTTTGAATTCAATTCGTAGAGGTTTTGCACTAGAAAATTCACATGTAATTTGACCTGCGGTAGTACCTACTGCTTTAACTACAGGATTGAGATATTCGAGGCTATAGGTACCAACACTATCCTCTTTTGAAGAGATTTCACCAATTTCATCTGTATCTTTTTCTAGATCAATTACAACTTCACCTGAATCACCTTTTCCAGAAAAATCTGCTTTTGAATCAGATGTATGAATAGTCAAATAATCAGATACAACTTGGACATCCCCTAAAATCTTATCAAATCTAGAAGATGATAAAGTAATTTTAGAATCGTATGGAATTTTTGGTAAAGGAGTATCAGTTGCAGAGCTTTCAATTAAACGCATTTTGTATTTTTTATTTTTACCAACTGTTACAAGTAACATGTTTTGTTCAGAAATACTAATTTCAATACTATCTTTTTTATCAGCTCTTTTAATTAATTTAGAAAATTCATCTATTCTAACTCCAAATTTTATATCACTATCACATTCATATTTTTCAAATGCAGAATTAGGCCAAGAAATATCTATTAAAGCTACATGAGATGGATCCATTCCCCTAAAAGTAATTCCTTCAGCTGTTGCAACAAAAGTAGCTTCTTCTACAAGTGTAGATATTGCTGAGATGATTGCTTTAAGATCATCTGAACCACTTGTTTTTGCTTCGAAAGTCAAACTAAATCTTTTGGGTTTAATGTTCCAGTTAAACGTTATGCGTAATTACGCCAAGTGTATCTACATTTAGAACATCTGTAGAATTGAGTTGTAGGTTCATCTGCACTTCTAGTTTGTAACATCCACCAAACTGCTTCATCGTTACCACATTTTTCACATTCAATTTTTATCGTAGGTAATGTTTCAGTTCCTTCATTTTCTGATAATACGTTAAATTGTGATTCCTCTTCTTCAACTACAGTTTTTGTTTGCATAGTTTCATTTCCTTCAACATAATTACATTTTGGACATTGGAGACCAGAATCACCTTTTTTTAATTTGACCTCACATTTGGGGCAAAATTTCATCTAATTTACCTTAATTTTAGAATTAAATAATTGTTTAAATTCATTAGCCATTTTTATTGCTGAATCTGTTGCTTTTTTGATTTCTTGCAAAGGTTTTGTGTTTGAGTTTATTCTCATCCAACACTCATTAGTGAGAGGATGTTTCACAATAACGCCTGCAAAATCAATATTTGATTCCTTTAAAAGCTCATGTTGAATTATGTATAAAATTCCTATATCAGTTTCTGTAATAGAAAGGCTAATTTCCTTAGGTTCTGAACTGATTACTTGAGCATTCATGTATTCGGAAAAAGCACTTATTGTGGATATAAATCATTATGAGCGGACAGAATGACAGAAAGTAAGATTTCAGATATTGGCATAGTGAAAGCCAAGGATGAATACACATTAAACGACAGTATTGAAGTAAATGTCAGTTTTAAAGTAGATGGGGGTATAAGAGATGCCTTCAATGAGGCAAATTGGACTAAAGCGTATAACAACAATGATGTGTCATTTAAGATGAAATATGGCATAAAACTGACTTCTGGAGGATTTAGGAAAAAGGAAGTTGGTAAAACTATTGACACTTATAGAAAGGCAGCAATATTTTGGACACGAAATCCAAAATTGGTTAATCCCCATAAAGATAGAAGAATATGGGTTCAAGTAGCCAAAAATTTTGAGCCGTTTATTCGATTATCGGAAGAGGAGGTTAGACAAGAGTTGTTTGATTTTAATGAAAAAATTGTCATTAAAGCTTCTGAATTAGGAAAAGGCAAGCATAAGATTGGTGCTGAGGTATTTGCCTCATGGCAAAAACATGACTATACAGAACCAGGAAATGTTAAAAGTAATTCTAAGGAAATTGAGATCACAATCAATTAGGGATATAAGGAACTTTTTGAGTTAATTATTATGGCAAAATACGATGGTCTGTTAGGACAACCAATACTTGAAGTCGAAGAACCAGACAAAGAAGGAGGCATCACATTTATCTTTAAAGATAACAGATTTTTGTTCATTAAAGTCGTGGACGGAAAAATAGATGCTGTATCAATTCCAGAATAGGTGAAAATGAATGGATAAATTCGAACAAATTAAAATGATTGAGTTAGTAAAGGTTGAAGATCCTGATTCAGATGGTGGGATTACTCTTGTATTTCAAGAAAATAAAATATTAAAGATAAAGATCGTAGATGGAAAATTAGTATCACAGTTTATGTGATCTATTTACTTCCTACATGTTTTTCATAAAAGGAAATAGCTAATTCCTGTACTTCAGATTGGATAGATCCTGGTCTTTCAGTTCTAATTTTTTTAATTGCATCTTTTGCAGAATAATTTTGATACTTTACCAGATAACAAGCAAGAATTGTTCCAGCTCTTCCCATTCCAGCTGCACAATGAACCATTACAGCTTGATCCTTTGAAATTTTTTTATGGATAAAATCTACTGCTGTATCAATTCTATCCATATCAGGAGCTGTAAGGTCTGGGGTGGGGACATGTAAATAACCAATATTACTTATCCATTCTTCAGGTAAAGCATTTTCAGTCATAGTTACAATTGATGTAACACCTTGTTTTAGAATCCAATCAAACTCATCAAAACTTGTTGGTATTCCTGAACCTGCAAGTTTATTTTCAATTAACCATGAGAAATTGGTTGGTTTTTTAGTAATTTTACCGTGAACTTTTCTCCAAATGTTTCCTGGTTTACTCATAAGTAATGTGTTATTTTCTATATTTTTAGGATTGCGAAAAGTGATGCACCTTATATGGGAAAATTATCTATAATTAACTAAAATGAACAAAGAGGCAATTCTTTATGAAAAATTATCTAACAAGAAAGTTCGATGTACTGCTTGTGCAAGATATTGTGAGATGAGTGAAGGTCAGATAGGATTATGTGGGATTCGTGGTAATGAAAATGGAAAATTAGATTTATTCGTATATGGTAAAGTGATAGCAGGACATGTTGATCCAATAGAAAAAAAACCGGTTATACATTATAATCCTGGATCTAAAGTGTTTTCAATTGCCACCACTGGATGCAATTGGCTTTGTAGATATTGTCAGAATTTTGATATTAGTCAGAGAAGAAAAGTGGAGGGTGTAGATATGACTCCTGAACAAGTAGTACAAACAGCATTAGATAATGGTGCAGATGGAATTGCATATACATACAATGAACCATCTATATTCATTGAATTTGCTAGAGATTGCGGAGTAATAGCGCATCAAAAAAATCTTTACAATGTATTTGTTTCAAATGGATATGATACTCCAGAATCAGTAAATATGATGGGAGAGTTTTTAGATTCTATAACAATTGATTTCAAAGGTAATGCAGAACCTAATTTTACAAAAAAAATTATTGGAGTTCCTGATCCTCAACCTATTTTTGATACATTATTAGAAATACGTGATAAGACAAATATTCATGTAGAGATTACAGATCTTATTATTCCAAAAATAGGAGATAGTTTAGAATACGCAGAAAAATTATGTAAATTTATTTATGATCAATTTGGTCCAGAGATGCCAATTCATTTTTTACGTTTTCATCCAGATTATAAAATGATGGAATTTGATTCTACTCCTGTTAAAACTTTAGAAAAACATTATGAAATTGCAAAAAAAGTTGGATTGGAGTATGTGTATATCGGAAATGTACCAGGTCATCCTTTTGAGCATACTTATTGTTCAAAATGTAACAACATTGTGGTTAAGAGATATGGTTTTGATATTGAAGGTTGGAATCTAGATGAGAAAAATAAATGCCAATTTTGTGGAAATCAAGTTCCAATTATTGGTAATTTGTCTAAAAATTATAAAAAAAATAGATTTCATTTTGTTCATTGAATAGCTATCGCTCTAACTGGAGAACCAGTTGCATCCTTTAGCTTTAATGGTAAAATTACAAAGTCAAATTGTTTTGAAGAAATTTTATTCAAATTGGATAGATTCTCAACAATTAAAATATTATTTTTTGCAAGTATTTTATGAACTTTAAAAATTTTATCTTGACCCAAGTCTATACTAGGTGAGTCAATTCCAACCAAATTGATCTTTTTTGAAACAAGATATGTAGCAGCTGATTCAGATAGACCGGGATTATTAATAAAATAATAATTGCTATTCAAGTTTTTTTGCCAATCAGTATAAAAAAATATGGATGAATTTTTTGGAATATTACCGTGTTTTCTTTCAAATAAAATTAAATCGTTTTTAGTAATGGATTGATTTTTTCCTTTTTGTATTTTAATCAAGATACCATTTCCTACTAATCTATCAAGTGGAATTTGATGTATTTTTATTCCATTTTTTACAAAATGGTATGGTGCATCAAGATGAGTTCCAGTATGAGAACTGAGAAATAATAATTCAAGATTATATTTATCATCCTTTAGTGTCGACCAAAGAATGAATTGTGGTTTTGGCGAATCTGGAAAAGTAGGAATGGATGTAGATATTGTCAATGTAAGATCTAGTGGTTTCACATCAGTAAATTACGATGGGGATTAATCAGTTTTTTAGATCTATGAAAGGTTAAATAGTGTTTTATGAAAAACTGCAATGTGCCTACTGCGTATGTTTTATTGAATTCTGACCTAGGATCTGATGAATCAATTATAGAAGATATCAAACGTATTCTTGCTACTGAAGACATCGAGTATGAAGTTCAAGGAGTTTATGGAGTATATGATATAGTCTTAAAATTATCATCTAAAGATGCCGAAAAATTACGAGGAATTATTACAAATAAAGTTAGAAAAATTGGAAAAATACAATCAACACTAACAATGATGGTAATAGAAGAGCAAGAAAAATCATAGATTTTTTATAGCATCAACAACCTCAAGTATTTCAGATTCAGTATTAAAAAAATGAGGTGATGCTCGTACGATCTTTTGTTCTAAAATTTCTCTAACAGCCAATACAATATTTTGTTTTTCTAGTTTTTCTACAATTGTTTGTGGATTTTGTCCATCAATATTAAAAGAAACAATACTTGTTCTTTCTTCAGGATTTTCTGGCCCATATAGAACAATATTTTTTACTTTAGATAGTTCTTCTCTTAAAAGATTTGAAAGGTAAAGATTCTTTTTACGAATGTTTTCCATTCCAAATTTAAGAAGATAGTTTGCAGATGACTCTAAACCAACAATTCCAACATAATTACGAAATCCTGTTTGAAATTTATCTGGCATGTCTTTGAATGCAAGATTTATTTTATCATAAATCATTGCTGATTCTCCTCCAATAGTCATTGGTTCTAGTAATTCATGTGATTTTTTGTTACAATAAAATAATCCAGTTCCCATAGGCCCACATAACCACTTTGAACCATTAAATGACATAAAATCACATTTAGTTTTTTTTACATCAAAATTACCTATACAACCAATAGTTTGTGCACTATCAATGAAAAACGAGGTATTACTTTGAAGCATATTTCCAATTTTTTCTACAGGCAATATTGATCCTGTATTGTATAATGCATGACTAATAGCTACTAAGGTTGTATCTCTATCAAGAAAGGTTTGAAATTCATCAAAATTAAAAAAACCATTTTTATCTATTGATAAATTTTTAATTTTAGTTTTTTTCTGTAATCTAAGCCAGGGATAGAAATTTGCATGATGTTCATGTGAAAATCCACGAATTATAATATTTGAATTTTTTTCAAATGAGAGTCCATTGGCAACTATGTTTATTCCATCTGTGGTACTTTGAGTCAAGATAACTTCTTCTGGTTGACTATTGATAATTTTGGCAATAATTTTTCTAACATTTTGTAATTTTTCAGCAATAAATGATTGAGAGTCTATTGAATCAGGCCCCATAGAATTGTATGAAATTTGAAAATCTTTCATGGCTTCTATGCTTTGTAAAGGCATTAAAGAAACAGAAGCATTATTTAGATAAATTTTGTCAGAATTATGAAAATCTTCTGATACATCTTTTGAAGCCAAATTCATTATTATATCTGTAATATACTAAATCGGTGTTGGATAAAAATCCTCAAGAGATTTTAGATAATGATTTAACATATGTAAAAAAGGAATTTTCAATTAAAAATCCAAACATGATTTTATGCTCTGAGCCTTTTCTGAAAGCAGAAATTTTAAATGAATTAATAGATTCTATCATTTATCCTGTAATTTTCTTAGATTTTGATTTGCTCTATAGTGGTTATGTAGTTTCAGAATTAATTAAAAAAAATGAGAGAGTAGAAATTTATCGTCCAAATAAGATTGATTTGAAAAAAATCATATCTGAAATAGCGAACAAAATATCAAGTGAAAAATTTTTGGTCATAATTGATTCACTTAATGGATTCTATAACGTATTTGATGAAAAAGAATCTGGGAGATTCATTAATGCATCATTAATGCTACTTTCATCAATTTCAAGGGAAAATGGCTCCTCTGTAATAATTACAGCAATAACACGAAAAAATGATGGTGGAGAGTGGATTCTTTCTCCAGGAGGTAGACATATTATTGATTCAAAAAAATCTGGAATGTTTCATCTCAAAAGAATTGATAAGAGTATGATAATTAGATCGTTAAATCAAATTGGAAATGCTGAAAAAATATTCAGAATTGAATTATCCAATGTTTAATACACATTGAGAGCGATCAGAATTTTAAACGGTGTTATAAAATTTGAAACGCCGTTATAGAACAGATTTTTTGGGCAAATTATATTAAGAGCAAAATCGAAAGAAATTTTGTTATGCCAGTAGGAATTATTCCAGACATCAGCGAACAAATGTGTATCGGATGCGCACTATGTGTAGAAATCTGTACAACATTAGGACCAGATGTACTTAGAGTAAAACCAGTCGAAGGCTGGAAGAGAGGAAAAGCATTTGTCTTTTACCCAGAAAGATGCATCTCCGATGGAGCATGTATCGGTGTTTGCCCAACAAAGGCAATCTTTTGGATGAGACCAATGGACTTTACCGTTGGACAACCAGTTCCACTCTACAAGAACTCAGTCTTCGTTAAAGGTTGGACCGAATTAATCGATTAGATTAGGTCATCATTTTTAATTTCTTTTTATTATTTTAGAGGTTAACAGCACCAGCTTTTTTTGTTGTAGATTCTGGCTTTTTCTTCAGCCAGAATAAAACACCTATGAATAGAATAGCAGGAATTAAAATAATAATTATCATTAATTCATAGTAAGTGTTTAGTCTTTGAGCTGGTTTTAAATGATAAATTTCATGACTAGTTTTTTCTGGATTGTCATAAACTACAGTTGTAAAGTCTACTGCCCTTATTGCTTTATTTTCAATATTTCCAGATACAGTTACACTTTCTTCAGATAATATTGAAGAAGATTGAATTCCTTCAATACGAATTATTATTGAACCTGAATCATTAAAAACAAAATTTCTGTAATCACCACCAATTTGGTTTATACCTTCATCACGAAGAATTTCTTTTCCATTTTGAAATATTATGATTGTGTATTTCATTTTTGCAAGATTAGAATTTGTTTGAGGATCATAGAACTGATATACAAATTGGATTTTTTCATGAGTTTTAATAATCGGTGGATCCCAAGTAAGATTTACTTCTATATTTTTATCTGGAGTGTATTGTAAAAGTGGAAATTTTAATTCTTTTCCAGTTGCATCGTGTGGATAATTTGGAATTGATTTTTCAACAATTACAACTCCTTCCATCCAAGGGTGAATAGTACAATAATATGAAAAAGTCCCTGATTCTTTAAAATTATACGACCATGATTCGCCTGGCATAAATCTATCGCTATTAAAATATCCATTTGGTGTTCCAAAATCATCACTCATCCAACCAAATCTTCCTGATCCTTTACCACTAGTAACTGTATGACCTTCTCGATCGTCATTATACCAGGTAATAGTGTCATCAATTTTTACAAATATTTGAGGAGGATCATATCACACTTCTGCAGGAGTGTTTAATTCTGGATTATACGCACCAAAAGGGATGTTGATTTCATATTCTTCTGCAAAGATCAGAGATGAAGAGCCCAATACCGAAATAATAGCAGCAAGTATTAGAAAATACATAATAAGAATTTAAAATTTAAATTGCATAAAAGATTATCTTGATTTTCAATAATGATATTCAGTTTTGATATTAGTAAAAAATAGTGATAATCTAAAGTGTGTTTTTAAAGTATCATAGAAATTATTCGATAATGAAACGAATAGAAGCAATTGTACAAAGTGATGTTTCTAAACAAGTAATCAAAGAAATAAGAAAAGCTGGTGTTGGTGGCGTTACACTAATTCAATCGTTAGGACAAGGAATGGGAGAGCGACCAGAAATAGGAGGACGTCAAATAGAATTTAACTCAGTAGATGTAATACTTACAATTGTTCATGATTCAGAAGTAAAATCAGTAGTTTCAGCGATTATGGATGTAGCTCACACAGGACAAAAAGGTGATGGAAAAATTTTTGTTTCAAATGTAGAAGAATCATATGATATTAGTACAAAAGAAAAATCAACTAAATTAATTTAATTTAAAAATTTTTATCTATTTTTTAGAAACACGGTATACTGGATAATCAGGTTCAGTAGAGGAAAACGTATTTTCTATTTTTTTAAATATGTAACCATCAAAATTTTTAGCGCTTTTATAGAATTCTTCACCAATTACCAAACCATTTGCGGGAGCAAGCCTATTTATTTTTGCACATCGATTTACAGTATTTCCAAAGATATCATTGATAGAAGATGTAGATGTTTTTGCAATTCTAACAATTCCATAGGTTGAACTAGTTCTATAATCAAAAATAGGTAGTTTTTGATTTTCAAGTTTTTTTACAATATCATCATGTAACTCTCCTAATGCAAGACAACAATCTAGACATTTTTTTAATGTAGATTCTTCTTCTGAATGTATAACCGGAAAATAGAATAATAATGCATCCCCAATATTTTTTATTACAATTCCACCAAAATTTCTTACAGTAGAAGCAATAGAGTTAAGAAAAATTTTATAAAATTCACTAGTTTGTGATTCAGATAAATTAAGAGTGATTTTTGTTGAATTCATAATATCAACCATACATACACAATATTGCTCACTATGATCAGAAAATTGCAATAAGATATCTTCTTGTTGTTTTATAACATCTTCTTTTTCTTTAATTTCAATTAATGATTTCTGAAGCTTTTCAGTCATTAAATCAAATGCCTGAGATAGCTCACCGATTTCATCTTTAGTTGTGATATTTGTTCGAACATTAAAGTCACCACTTGCAACTTTGTTTGCAGCATTTTTTAATTTAATTAGAGGTCGTGACATAGATTTTGAAATTAGAAATGCTACAATTGTCATTATTATAGTGATCACTAAACCAGTTTGAAAAATTCTATTTTGGAGTATTATAACAGGCTGAATTGTTTCTGATTCGTCAATTTCTGCAAGTAAAACAAATCCTAAATCATTAGCACAGTATGATGATCCATAAATATTGATTTTTCTATAATCCAAATAAATTCCTGAAAAATCTTCTGATTCCCTAAAACATTTTTGGACAGGAATAGTATCAACTTTTTGTTTAAAGATAGCGTTTTCTATGAATCTAGATTCAGATAACATCAAGAATCCGTCACTTACGATATAAACTTCGCCTGTTTTTCCTAAACCACTTGAATCAGTCAAAATATTATCTAATGATTCAGTTCTCATTCTAGAGATAACTACTCCAATTGGTTCATCATTTTTTTTATCATCTAGAGCAAAAATTGGAGAAACTATAATCATCTTTTTACCAGTTGCAGTTGGCTCAAAATCCACTATTGGTTTTTTTAATCCTTTTTGAAATAGTGGATCTTGAAGAAAATTATTATCAGTTAGTTTACCTAGTGAAAAGTAAACATTACCATTTGCACCAATAATTTTTACATCCTCAAAACCTATTGAAAACCCAACTAATGTTTGAAATGCTTGGATTTGAGTAAGGAAGTCTCTACGTTTGATTTCTCTTTCTTTCTGCAAATCATCTTCTGAGACTTGGTTTAAATCATTAACAAGAATTTTTATCATTGGGTCATTTGCTAAAATTTGATTTTGGTCAATTCGTGATTCAAAAAGAAGTCTAATAGCATTACCACGTGTAACTGATTCGCCTAATAATAGATCACTAGCTCTTTCTATTAGAATTTGTTCAGCATAGTTAAAGCTCAAATAAGCTGTAACCAAAAGTGTAATTACAGACACTATAATTACTAAAAATATCAATTTTTTATCTATACTAAAGGAAATTTGCAATCAATTTTTGTTATTTTTATACAATATCAATTCTTCGTGTATTTTCTATGATAAGAATAGCTTTACTAGGACATAACTAGTTTTCATAAAGGAATTATTCATGATTTAAGTTGGTTTCTTAATATAGATAATTTAGAAATTTATTTAATTTTTAGAAATTTTAAATTTAGAACCCCATTTACCGTTTTGATTTTTTGTTGGTTTTTTTGATAAATTATCTAACATTTCATATGTAATTGTAAATCCATTACCTACCATCGTGGCATCCTTATCATACTCATTTTTGTTAGGCACAAATTCATTCGGTAAATCCTTAATTTTTTTAGTTTTAATATCAAATAACCTAATTTCCTTACCATTTTCAAGTTTGATAAGTGCATCATTACTAAGACTTTGAATTGAAAAATTTTCAAAAAATCTTATCATTCCACCTTTTTTTAATTTAATTTTAGAATCATAAGTGATTTTACTTCCATAAAATAAAATTTCTCGTGCACTAATTTCAACATCATCTTCCAAATTAAGAACCATAATAATATCAGCTTCGAGAGAAACTGTATTAATTATATTTTCTGCAATAATTTTTCCATTTGGTGCAGATACAAAAGTCCGTTGTTCTTGAGTTTTAAAAATTCCAACTCTCCCATCTGAATCTTGAATTTTATATTTCCTACCAAAAATATTTCCAACCACGATATCACCATTATCTGCGATCACTGTAGAGCCATTTTCAATTTTGTATTTATTTTCAAGTGGGTTAATAAATTTAAAATCTCCTTTTGTCAAATGAATATTTGTTCTAAATTCTTCAGTCCAAGATGGACTTGTTATATTTCCCTGCATAATAATAGGTCCATCATAAGTTAGATTGCCTGCCATAAAATTTCCTTTGATTGACAGTATACCGTTAGCTTTTCGTTCAAGTTCAATTTCTCCAAGGGTTTTTGAACCAAATAATTTAATGCCAGTTGAATTTGTTCTATTAAGTTCTGCTGCCCACTCTTCTGCTAATTTCATTTCTTTGAATAATTCTTGGCCTAAAATTTGATTTTTTCTTCGTATATCCTCTTCTGAATCGCCAGAATAAACTCTAGAATTTCTAATTTTTTCAAGATCAGTTTCAGGATATTTTTTACCGATTTTAAGATCTTCATATGCTTGTTTGATTTTTATGAATTGATCATTTTCTCCTCCTTTATCAGAATGATAAAGCAATGCTAATCGTCGGAATGCATTACGAATTTCATGTTCGGTTGAGCCTTCAATAATTCCCAATATGTCATAGTTACTCTCCACCATTTTCTCTCAGTTTTTGGTTATTCTTTTCATATTTCCTATACTTTTAGTTTATTACGATATAAAATATTGAGAATTTTCATTAAATGAAATCTATATCATGTCTTTTAAAAACCCAGTAAAACTATCTGATGGATTAGAAACTATTAGAATTATTGCTGACGGACAATATTTTTTGATTTTCTTTGCGATATCTTTAATCATTTTAACTTGTGCATCCATCATTTCAGTTCGAGATTTTAGATAAGTTCCGTACTAGCTGTAATTATAACAACATCAGAACCAACTATTTTAGAAAAATCATCAGTTCCATGAATTGAAACACTAGAATTTTCAGGTACAGTATTTGATATATCTAGTGCCTCGCCTATGGCTTTATTCTTTGTACGATTTACTAATAATACATCATCTAATGAGGTAGATATACAAAGAAAAGCAATTACTGTTCCAACTTTACCGCTTCCTATTATAGTAATCATTGCAGATTAATCTTCTCCATTTTATAATTAGGATAAAACAAATTGTTTAAATTAATTAAAACATATAATTCAAGTTGCATATTATAATTCCAAAGCAAATTTGTACTAAAAATGATTGCATTGCAGTGCAATGCAGTCCTACTTGTTATATTAAATTGATATAATAAATAATCATGCAACAATTAATTTCAGGAAAAAAAATAGACGATGATTCAAGGAAAGATGCAATTCTTGATGTCATATCAGACAAATATTGTCGATCTATTTTAGAAAACACCATGGAAAAACCAAAATCAGCAATAGAGATAAGTGGTGAAACCAAAATCCCAATAAGTACTGTTTATAGAAGACTACAAACATTACATGATAACAAATTGCTGGGAATTTCTGGTTCAATTAGTGATGATGGTAAAAAATACTTTCTATACAAAAGTAAAGTTAAGGCCATATCTACATCATATATTGGAAATAACATCGAAGTTGAAATTGTACCTAATACTTGTTAGGTACTAGATATTTTTATTTTTATTGAAATCAAATTTGATAATCTAAGTTTAGTTTTAAATGAAAATTATAAACATAATTAATATGAAAAAAATTTATTCATCTCCTGTAATTTCTGTTAATCCAGAGTCATCAATTTTTGATGCATTATTACAAATGCAAACTAATTTTGTAAAACATATAGTAATTTCTATTAAAAATATGCCTGTTGGAATTGTAACTGAACGAGATATCAATAAATTTTTAGAAGAAAATAAAACTGCACATGCAATAAATGAAATTCCGATTAAACATGTTATGACAAAAAATGTGATTACCATATCTGAAGGAATAGAAGATTATTTTGAACAATGTGCAGCAAGAATGGAAACTTTCAAAATTGGTTCTATAGTTATTGTAAATGATAAAGGAGAATTAACTGGAATTATTTCAAGAACAGATTTAGTGAAATCATTTGCTGTTGTATTTGGTGGAAAGTATTTAGTGAAAAATTTTATGAGTAGAAATATTGTTACGTGTAGAAAAACTGATTCAATTAAATTTGCAATAAGTATAATGAATAAAAATCAAGTTTCAAGATTGATTGTAACTAATGATGATGGTTGCCCTATTGGTCTTATTAGTACTAATACATTATTAACACATAGTGATTATTTTACTAAAGGCAATACACGGTCTAGAGATTATTTGATTCCAATAAATGCAAAAAAATTAACTGTTGCGGATTTACTAACTGATGAACTTTTAACAATAAACGAAGAAGAAGATTTAGTAGTAGCGGCTAACAAAATGATAAAAAACAAAATTAGCGGGATTCCTGTTGTAGATTTTAATAATAATTTAGTAGGGATAGTTAGTAAAACTGATGTTGTAAGGGCTCTTTCTATTGTAAAACCGCATGAGAAATTAAGATTACAGTACAAGGAATTGTATTGACTTGATTTAGAAACTATACTTGCATTAAAATGTCTGAACTAAAGCGGTACATGGAATTTTTTCATCTTACCATGTACGGTGTAGGGATAATTATTTTCTAATTTTAAAAAGAGCAATTGAAGCCATGATAATTCCCAATACACTGATACTAATAGCAAGATAACTAACATTCAACTGTTGATTAGATTGTTCTAATTCAATGAATGATTTTTTTAAATTATTTACTTCTCCAAGAAGTGCTGTATGTCCATCAATTAGTTGAGTTAATGTAAGATCAGATGGTTTTGGAAATTCAATGTAAGAACGTTCATCAACTTTTGGAGGATGCATAGATAAGCTTATTGGAGTTTCTTCAATATTACCTAAAACATTTACTTGATAAAACCCAGATACTGTCGGATTAACAAATGCATAATATTTTCCAGGAATGTTATGATCAGGCGATAGAGAAAGTATTATTTTTTCTTCCTTGAATAATAATTCTAGTTTTAAAGATTTTTCCAGCCCAGATACACCATCATCAAATTTTTGTTGCTTTAATTCTAGACCAGGCTCAAGATGACTAACTAGCAATTCAATACCATTTGTTTCTCCTGAGACTACAGGCTCATTCATCCATCCAATTTCCAATCTGTATTCACCTACAGAATCAATTGTATGAGCAAAAGCAGTACTAAAAGTACCAGAAATTAGTAATATCAAAAATAGTAAATTTTTAAAATTCAATGACAAAAAAATTCATTTCTGTTTTAAAAAGGTTCTATAAATTACTGATAAGGAAATGTTATACAAAACCCTCAAAATTTAAGAACCCCTTCTTTCTCGTTGAACTATTGGCAAAATTTACTGTTATATCTGGAAGTTCATCTGAAGAATTAGCAAAAAAACTTGCAAAAAAACTAGATGCAAATTTTATAAAATCACAATTAAAGATTTTTCCCGATGGTGAAAGTAAAATTACTTTTCAAAAAAAACCTCAAAAAAATAAAATTATTGTCATACAATCAACATATCCACCTGTCGATGAGAATTTAATTCAGACACTTTCAATAATTTCAAAAGCAAAAGAATTTGCAACAGAAGTAATTGCAGTCATACCTTACATGGGTTATGCTCGTCAAGATAGAGAATTCTTACCCGGAGAAGTGATAACAATGAAAGTAATTGCAAAGTTATTCAAAAGTGTAGGAACCTCTAGAATAATTGTTGTAGATATTCATAGTATAATGGGTTTAAAATATTTTAATATAAAAACAAAAAATGTGACTGCAATTCCAGATCTAGCAAAATATTTTACAAAATTAAAATTAAAAAATCCATTAGTAGTATCTCCAGACCATGGGGGAAAAGAAAGAGCAAAAGAATTTGCAAAGTTATTGAAAACAGAATACATAATTCTTGAGAAACAAAGAGATCGTAAAACCGGAAAAGTAGAAATTAAATCTACAAATTTTAATGAGATTTTAGGTAGAGATTTGATTTTAGTTGATGATATGATTAGTACCGGAGGGAGCATTATCAAAGCTACGGAATTTCTTAAAAAGCAAAAATGTGCACGAATATTTGTAGCATGTACGCATGCATTACTTAGAAATGGTGCTGAAAAGAAAATTAAAAATGCAGGAGTAACTAAAATAATTAGTACGAATACAATTCCTGGAAAAACATCGTCAGTTGATGTTTCAGATACAATTGCAAAGGCAATAATATAATGCCTGAGAGTTTTTTTATTTTATCTAAAGATTATCTAGAAATTGCAATTGACGAAATAATTTCAATAGCAAAAACATATGATAGATTTGCCAAAGTACAAATTATATCAAATTTAGTAATAATTCAATCAAAGACAAATTGGAAGGAAATTGCAAATCGTGCAACTTTTGTAAAAATTTCGGGTCAAATACTTCGTAAAATGTCTGGTTTATTTTTAGATGAAGAAAATTTTGAAGTGTTAAAAAATGCCAAAACTTTTGTATGTAGAATTATTAATTTATCATCAAATAATTTCAACATTCCAGAATTAGAAAAGGCGATGGGAGACATGATAACTAAATTTTCAAAAGCTCAAGTTTCTCTTGAAAATCCAGATATCAGCATATATCTGATTTTTACCGATCAGGAAAATTTTTTTGGGTTTTCAAAAAGATATGAAATTAAAAGCAGACCAAAGAAAATTAAAAAACACCCACATGAATTAGACTGGAAGCTTACGAGAGCTATGATAAATTTAGCTGGATTAAAAGAGGGAGAGACTGTTTGTGATCCATTTTGTGGTACTGGAACTACATTGTTAGAAGCTGAATCGATGGGAATTCATGCAATTGGATTAGATTTTGATGAAAAAATGTGTAAAATTTCCAAAGAAAATTTAGATGCAAATCAATACAATTCAAAAATAATCAAGTCTGATTTCAGTCAATTAACTAAAATGATAAATGAATTTGATGGAATTGTTACAGATTTGCCTTATGGAACCGCTTCAAAATCATCAGAAAATCCTGAGGAATTATTGAAGAAATTTGTATCAATTTTGCCCAAGCGTAAGAAAATTGGTATTATGTGCAAGAAGGGATTTGAAAAAAAATTGAAGATAAACCCAATTAAAAAATATGAGATCTATAGGCATAAAAGCTTGACAAGAATAATTTTAATAAAATGAAACTAGTGTTTTTAGGAACTTCAGCCGCTCAGCCTACTGAAAATAGAGGGTTGTCATGTATTTGCTTAGAAAGAGAAGGTGAAATTATAATGTTTGATGCAGGAGAAGCTGCACAAATTTCTTATTTAAAATCAGGTTTAGGTTGGAATAAAAAAATGAAAATTTTTGTTACACATCTTCACGGAGATCATTGTATAGGATTGTTAGGATTACTTCAGACAATGACTATGCAACATAGAACAGAGGCCTTAGAAATTTACGGACCTAGTGGAATTGAGGAATTTATATCTGCAAATATCAAAGTTCTAAATTTCGGATTATCATTTTCTGTTATTATTACAATAGTAGAAGATGGAATAGTATTTGATTCAAAAATTTATTCAATATATGCTTGTAAAGCTAATCATTCAGTTACTACTTACTCATATCTTTTTGTAGAAAAAGATAAGCCCGGTAGATTCGATATAGAAAAAGCTAAGGCATTAGCAATTCCGGAAGGAAAGTTGTGGAATCAATTACAAAACGGAATGGAAATTAAAATTGAAGGAAGAATTATTCTTCCAGAACAGGTATTAGGAGAAAAAAGACCAGGTAAAAAAATTGGAATTTCAGGAGATACAATACCAACAAAAGAATTAGAAAAA
Organism: Nitrosarchaeum sp.; assembly: GCF_025699065.1. Lineage (NCBI taxonomy): Archaea > Thermoproteati > Nitrososphaerota > Nitrososphaeria > Nitrosopumilales > Nitrosopumilaceae > Nitrosarchaeum > Nitrosarchaeum sp. The sequence goes on from NZ_JAILWF010000004.1 coordinate 121,539, forward strand.
TTCTTTGAGAATTGTGATTATCTTGTATTTGATTCTACATTTTTAGATGAAACTGCAGATAAAGCTGAAGAAACATGTCATTCAACGGCAAAACAAGCAGCGATGTTAGGAAAAAATGCTAAAGTAAAAAATCTGATCTTAACACATTTTTCTGCAAGATATAAAGATGAAACTAGACATCTAGAAGAAGCAAAACAAATTCATCAGTCAGTTATTGCAGCAAAAGATTTCTTAGAAATTGAGATAAAATAATTAAATGTTTGAACTAGCCATAAAAAAGCTAAAAGAGGCTCAAAAAATCGTATTTGTTACAGGAGCAGGGATTTCTCAAGAGAGTGGAATTCCTACATTTAGAGGAAAAGATGGATTATGGAGAAATTATGATGCAATGAAATTAGCTACAATTGATGCATTTTATGAAAATCCAAAATTAGTTTGGGAATGGTATAATGAAAGAAGGAAAAATATTTTTTCTGCAAAACCAAATTTAGGACATAAAGCAATAGCAGAATTAGAGAAGTTTGTAAAAGTTATCATATTAACTCAAAATATTGATGGGTTGCATCAAAGAGCAGGAAGTACTAAAGTGTTAGAATTACATGGAAGTATTATCGAAATAAAATGTACTGTTTGTAAATTTAAAAATAAAATTTTAACCGAGTTTACAAATATTCCACCTTTATGCAAATGTGGAAATATTTTAAGACCAAATGTAGTATGGTTTGGGGAACCGCTTCCACAAGATACATGGCAAGAAGCTATGATTCATTCAAGTAATTGTGATATTATGATAATTGCAGGTACATCATTAGTGGTATCACCTGCAAATACATTACCACTTTATGCCAAACAAAATAATGCATTTCTCATAGAATTAAATCCTGAAGAAACAATGATGTCATCTGATATGGATTTATCAGTAAGAAGTACTAGTGTTATTGCACTACCCCAATTACTATCAATTTTTAAATAAATAAAATTTTTAGTAATAATTAAATTAGTTTTAAAGAATTAACCAATCCAAAATACTATCAATATTAGATGAAGTCAATATTACTTTGATTGGGCCTAATGGTGATTCATCTGGTTCTTCACAAAGAGCAACTATTCCCACTAATGCAGCCTGTTTATTGAGATAAAACCATGTTATATCACCTTCTAAATTTTTTTCAAGTTGTCGTTGATAGATTTTTTGTGATTGATTTGAATGGATAACATCATAGATCTTTTCAAGTAAATTAAGATCCTTTGAGTTTGATACAATAGAAAACTTTTCAATTTTTAGTTTTGCATTAGGAAAAACATTTAAAATTGCAGTTTCAATTTTTTTTGGATCTTCAGATGGATTTATTGAAGAAGTAATTTCAATTTTACAACTAAGACTAGGAGCTCTCATTTTATCCAACTTTCAATAATTTTGAAGGAATAGTCAATCAATTCATCTTTTGTTAAATTATTATTAGAAATTGTTTCATCAGATAATGCAATTGAATTACTAATACCAACCCCAATTTCTCGATTATCTCTTTCTTCAAAATTTTCTTTTGTTTGTGGATCATCAGATCTTCCTCGATTTTTTAAAAATCCAAATCTTGTATTAGTTGATGCATGTATAGCAAGAAGTTTAACGGTTCCATGTTTACGTAAAACTTCTATTTCAGCATTAGATCTTATACCATCAATTATTACAACTTTGGATTTTGTATTTTCAATTTGAGGTACAACTAATTCTGCAATTGCTCCTTGACCATTTTTTTCTCGAAGTTCAATCATTAATTTGCCGAGATTTGGTCCTGTTGGTTCAAGATTTCTGTTTTTAGCTTCAGTTCTTACTACATTACCCATGTTTATAACATCATAACCTTTTGATTTGAGACCATCAGCTATGGTTGATTTACCTGCTCCAGGCATACCTGTTAAACAAACAATTAGTTTTTCCAATATCAGAATGAAAAAACAGTCTGGTCTATGAAGTTACCGGAAATTATTATAAAACATCATTAAAGAAAATTATCATGCGGGTTTTTGTAGCAATTGAAATTACTTCTGATAAAATAATTAACTCCATTTCTAAATTTCAGTCTGAAATTAACATTAATGCTAAACCTGTAGAATTACATAATCTTCATTTTACATTACAATTTTTAGGGGAGATATCACAAGATGTTGTAGAGAAAATAATAGTTGCTTTAAAATCAGTTAAATTTTCTAAATTTATGGTAGATTTCAAAGGTATCGGTGTGTTTCCTAAATTAAAATTTCCAAGAATTGTATGGATTGGAACTGATGAAAACGGAGGTAAATTATTGACAGAACTAGCAAAAAATGTTGAAAATGTACTCCTTCCATTGGGTTTTACTGCAGATAAACCGTTTAAACCTCATATCACAGTATTTAGAATTAAAAATAAGATTGGAGATATTGAAAAAGAGTTGAATAAATTCAAATTAATTGACTTTGGAAGTCAAGAAATTACAGGATTTAAGCTTAAACAAAGTGTTCTTAGTTCAAAGGGTCCCGTTTATTCTGATTTAATAGAGGTTAAAGCGAAATAATGAAACAAGTATTATCTAAAATTAGAAAATCTGTAACAATATTAGAAAATGTAAGAAAATTAAAAAAACAAATCGCCGATGAAGCATATCAATTAGTTGAAAATCAAATAAAAAATCATCCTGAAATTACAGGATTAGAGTTTGGAGGATCTTATGCAAAAGATACCTGGCTCTCAGAAGAAGCAGATATTGATATTTTTATTAAATTTAAAAAAACTATTTCTGAAGAAAAATTTACAGAGATTTCAAAAAATGTTGGATTTCAATCAATGAAAAAATATAATCCATATGTAAGATATTCTGAACATCCATATGTTGAGGCTAAAATTAAAAAAACAAAGATAAATGTTGTTCCATGTTATGAGGTAAATTCGGGAGAATGGAAAAGTTCTGCAGATAGATCACCTTTTCATACAAAATACATGGAAAAGTCACTTACTCCTGAAATGAGAAACGAAGTAAGAATGCTCAAAATATTTCTGAAGGCAAATAAAATTTATGGTTCGGAAATTGCAAAACAAGGATTTAGTGGATATGTATCAGAGGTTTTAATTTTAAATTTTGGTAATTTTGAAAATACAATTAGATCAATTGGAAAAATTCAACAAGGTCAGATTATTGGAAAGACTTCAAAAGTATTTGATACATTAATTGTAATTATAGATCCTATTGACAATAATAGAAATTTGGCTGCAGCAATTTCAAATGAAAATATAGGAAAATTCATTCTTTTGTGTAGAGCATTTGAAAACAAACCTAAATTAGAATTTTTTACTCAAAAAAAATTGAAAATATCAAAAAATAGTTTGGAAAACGTACTTGTGATAAAATTCAATTTTAAAAATCGAAGTCCAGATATAATTTGGGGGCAAATTAAGAGAGCAACTTCCTCGCTTACAACTCAATTAGAATTAGGAGGTTTCAATGTTTTACGAAGTAAAGCCCATTCAGATAATATGGGTGAAGCTTGTCTTTTTTTCCTTTTAGAATCAACTAAAATTCCAATAAATTATTCTAAAAATGGTCCTGATTTCTTTAGAGTAAGTGATTGTACTAGTTTTATTTCAAAAAACATTACAAAAACTGAATTAATGTGGATTAATGATGATGGAAAAATTGTTACACTTGAAAAAAGAAGACATAATGAAGCAGTGAAATTTATGACAGAATTTTTGAAAAACAATCTCCAAACAGGCATACCAAAGGGATTACAAAGTGATTTTAGGAAAGGAGTTGAAATTACTATTGGAAATAAAAATTTAAGCAAATCAATTAAAGAGGCAATTTTAGATCTTATTTCAACTGATGACTCTATCTTTCATACCAATTAAAAAATTAGTAAAAGAACCGTATTCAAAAATTCTTGGCTATCCAAAAGCTAGTTCACGTCAACTTCAATCAAGAATTATCGAATTAGAAAAATTAAAAATAAAATCAATATCATTTACTGGACAGACGACTATAGGCAGTTTACAAATTTTGGGTAAGGGATATGTTGGAGTAGTAGTATTAGCAAAAAAAGGAAACGACATTGTTGCATTAAAGATTAGAAGATTAGATTCTCAACGAAATGAAATGAAAAGTGAAGCAAAACTAATGAAATTGGTAAATACGGTAAATGTTGGGCCCAAGTTGTACGATGTAAGTAAGAATTTTTTGGTAATGGAATATCTTGAAGGTGATAAAATTGGTGATTGGATACAATCTCTAAAAGGAAATGGAAGTTCTAAGAAATTAAAGTCAATAATCAAAATAATTTTAGAGGATTGTTATAGATTAGATAAAATTGGTTTTGATCATGGTGAATTAAGCAGTATTTCAAAGCATGTCATTGTTGGAAAATTAAGAACAACCTTAATTGATTTTGAAAGTTCAAGTGTCAACAGACGAGCGTCAAATGTAACTTCTATTACTCAAGCAATTTTTATTGGATCAGGAATTGCTAAAAAAGTTCAAAGAATCTATAAAATTCCCGAAAAGGGAAAAATTATTGATGCTTTAAGAAAATACAAGCAAGAACCAACACAAAAAAGTTTTGACGATATCTTAAAGATATTAAAATTATGATGGGGCCGGCAGGAATTGAACCTGCGACCACTAGTCCCCCAGACTAGTATCATACCAAGCTAGACTACGACCCCTCATGAGTGAGGCACAAAATGAAATTATTAAATCGTCGGGTTATTACTGATTATTAATGAAAATTTGCAGCATTTGTAATAGAATTTCTGGAAATGATCAGGATCATCTTGATTGTATTCAAAAAATAAGAATAGAAAATGAAGATGAAAATTTTAAACAGAGTATTCCTGAAAAATTAGATTTAGCAAAGGATACTCTGGGTTTGGGTGTTGAGGTAAAAGCTATTTTAGAACACCTTACAAAAGAAAACAAAAAAACTGATTAATCATAACCATTTTGAAAGTCGTTCTTTCTCAAATTGTAACTTTTCATCAAGATGTTTAGTTGTAGATTCTGTTAATTTTGTTGTTGGTTTAGATTCTGTAAACATATCAACTTCAATTATAGATGCAGTATCTCTTCCAGATTCAAGGAAGCATCCTCCCTTTCCATCAAACAATAATAATTCATTTTTATTTTGTATACTAGATATGATGTTTTGTGCAACTGTAATTGCTTCTCTTTCTGCAAACACGCCTGCTTTAGGAACAGTCATGGTATCAATTACTGTTAAAGTTGTTACATCACCTACTGCATACACATTTTCAAACGGAGTTTTACAGTCTCTGTTAATTGGTATAAATCCACCTTCTTTGGCTAATCCAGATTCATAAATTACTTTAGGTGCAACATGTGGAGGTACAGCAAGAAGTAAATCAAAATTAGCTTCATCTCCATTTTGAAAAATCAGTTTATTTTTTTCAACGGATTTTATTTTGCATGAATCATGAAAAACAATGTTCTCCGAATTTATTAAACTAAGAATTTTTTTGCTGATTTCTGGACCAGCTGCGGGTAATGTTATTGGAGCCGGACTATAGAAATGAATTTGTATTGATTTTCTAACTCCTGCATCTCTTAGCATTGAATCGATCAATAAACTAGCCTCAAATGGTGCTGGAGGACATTTGTATGGCATCCCCATAATAGAAATAGCAATATTGCCAGATCTCATGTTTTTTATTTTTTTATGAATCTCAGTTAATTGATTATGATCATAAAGATTCATTCCATTTTCTGAAAGTCCTGAAATTTTTTCAGGTGCTAAAACTGCGCCCATTGCAATAATTAAAAAATCATATGATAAAGTTTTGGTAGTTGTTTTAATTTGTTTATTTTGAAGATCAATTTCTATAATTTCTTCTTTTAAAAAATTTATTTCTTTTTTAATTAATTGATTTAGTGATCCTATTGAATTTTCAAATGTTCGTGTACCTTTGATAATCCAAAGTTTGGCAAAGCCTACCATGAACCAATCTTTTTTGTCAATAACTGTTATCTTAACTTGAGATGATGGAAGATTATTTCTTATTTCATTTGCCGCAGCTAATCCTCCAAATCCTCCGCCAAGAATTAAGATATGGGGGATAGAAGTCAAGTTAACGATCTTGTGTGGTAGGTCTGATTAGAATTTCATTAACATTTACATGATTTGGTGTCTCTACAGCATAAACAATTGCATTTGCAATATCTTCAGCTTGTAATGCTTCCATTTTTTTAGCATTTTCAACAAATGCTTGTAACGATTCATCGGTAATTGTGTTTGTTAGTTCGGTTGCAACAACTCCTGGTTCAATACATGTGACACGGATATTCTTTCTTACGCTAAGTTCTTGTCTTAGTCCTTCACTAAAAGCAGTGATCGCATGCTTTGTGGCACAATAAACACTACCAGCAGGGAAAACTATTCTTCCAGCAACTGAAGAGATGTTAATAATATGACCTGATTTCTTTTCAAGCATGTGTGTAACAACAGCTCCCGTACAATATAATACGCCTTTGATATTGACATCAATCATTTGTTCCCATTCATCAATCTTCAAATTTTTAAAAAAGCTTAGAGGCATAAGTCCTGCGTTATTTACTAGAATATCTACAGTTCCCCACTTTTTCAAAACGTTTTCAACAAAAGAATTACATTCATTTCTCTTAGTAACATCTAGTTTTTGAGAATAAACTTCTCCGCCATTTACTTTGATCTTTTTTTCTAATTCCAAAAGCATGTTTGTTCGTCGTGCACCTATTGCAACCTTTACTCCTGCTTTTGAAAGTGCTAAAGCAGTAGCAAATCCAATTCCACTACTTGCACCAGTAACTATTGCTACTTTATTTTCAATCATCAATATTCACGTAATTATTTTTAATTTCAACATTGTAAAAACGTTTACCTAATTTTTTAAAAATAATTAATTTTCTAATAAATCATAACAAGTTTATTAGAAGAAAAACTATATGATGTTTATGAAGCCTGAAAAATGCGCTTATTGTGGTGACATGGTAGATATGCCATTTCAGTGTAATTATTGTAAAGATCCATTTTGTGCTGAACATAGACTTCCAGAAGAACATAGATGTGTAAAATTAACTCAGATTAGAGCTCGTAGATTTGGTGAGAAAAAAGTGATCAGAGATGGAGGTTCAAACAAACAAAATGTTTTCAAAAGAATGTTTAGAAAATTCAAAGATTAGATAGAGAACTAATAAGGACTTTTGTCAGGAGATATTTTTGCACGTCGTCCTTGATAAATTAATGCTAAAGCAAGAGCAAACATTACTAATGCTGTTAATGGAAAATTTTGGGGTGCCGGTAACACAAACAGATAGTATATTCCAAATCCTATCGATACAGTGGCTTGTGTCCATAGTTTAATCCATTTTGGAGTTTTAGTTATTCTACAAATTGCTTCAACAATAAAAATACCAATTACTGGATAAATAGTATAAAGAAGAAAATCAATTACATCGACTCCAGTGTGTGTCATAAATGAAAATAAGTGAGGTATAATTTCTATCTAATCTTCCCAACGAACTTTGGTGGCAATATTTTTAGTAATTAATGCCTGAGCATTTTCATATGGTATTGTTGCAATATCTTCTATTTTGAAGGGCCCATATTTTTCCAGATCAGCACCTATGATTTCATCTACCTCCTGAAGAAATCTTACAACAACAGTCTTAGTCTTATGATTTTGAGAGATAGATTCTAGAAATTTTGATTTTCCATTAATTGTTGCTGAAAGAATCATTTCAGCTCTTTCTCTACGTTCTTCTTCTGCATCAAGGATGAATTTTTCTTCATCTAAAAGATTCTGAAAATAAATATTACCTGATTTAGAAATTTTTTCTAATCTAATATTGATAAAAAGCGATGTTAGTTCTGTAGCAGTATCAATTATTACTTTTTTAATGTTATTTTCTACTCCATCAAATTCTTGTTTTTTCAAGTCACCAATAAAATCTGAAAGTTTCCTATAGAAATCAGGGTTGATTTCTTGTATAGAATCATTTTCAGTTTCTCGTAAAACTATATGGTGTAATTTGTTTAGATCTATTTCGTTTGTTTCTGACATTTCTTACCTAATCCTTAAATCTCGGATGTATTTGTGTTTGATTGAAGCACAAAATTGCCCTATAAAGTTAGCCATGGAAAAGCACTTCAAGTAACATATTCACCAGATGAAGTTTTTGCCAGAATTCAGCACGAAGGAATTCAGTTCATAGATCTTCAATTTACTGGTCTTACTGGACGTTTTCATCATACTACTATTTCAGCCATAACATTTACACCTGAACAAATGAGGGATGGATTACCAAAATTAGATGGATCATCTATTATTGGTTTTACTAATGTTGATGATTCAGATCTTATTTTAAAACCAGATCCTAATACTTTTGCCATAATTCCATGGATGACTGAAAATAAAACGGCAAGACTACTATGTGATATCTATTGGGGTGGTAATAGAGGAAGATTATCTAGAGATCCTCGAGGGATATCACAAAAAGCAGAAGAATATGTAAAAACTCAGGGTTTTGATTATAGTGCTTGGGGTCCAGAAGTAGAATTTTTTGTATTTGATAGGGTGCATTGGGATGTTTTGACTCCATACAAAGGTCAATCCTATTCAATTGAATCAAAAGAGGCACCATGGAATAATGAAGGAAGTGGATATCCAATGGGTCTTCAAGAAGGATACTATCCAAGTACTCCTTCAGATACTTTGACTCCATATAGAAATGAATGTGTAAATATTTTGAATAATGATTTTGGCATATTATGTGATAATCATCATCATGAGGTAGCTACTGCTGGACAATGTGAAATCGATATCAAATATGACTACATGACAAATGCTGCTGATGCAGCTCAGTCTTACAAATATGTAATAAAAAATGTAGCACAGAAATATGGTAAAGTTGCAACAATGATGCCAAAACCTATCGCAATGGATGCGGGTTCTGGAATGCACGTTAATGTTAGTTTATGGAAAGGAAAAGAGAATGTGTTTTATGATCCTGATGATTCTGATGAATTAAGTCAAACTGCAAAATATTTTTGTGGTGGAATTATTAATCATGCAAAAGCTCTGTCTGCAATTTGTAATCCTACTACTAATTCTTATCATAGACTTGTTCCAGGCTATGAAGCACCAGCTTATATCGCATGGAGTGCAGGTAATAGATCTGCTATAGTTAGGGTACCACAACATCTTAAAGGTAAAAATTATGCTAGCCTTAAGAGACTTGAATTTAGAGCTCCTGATCCTTCATCAAACCCATATCTGGTGTTTGCTGCAGTAACTGCAGCTGGAATGGATGGAGTAAAAAAGAAAATGGATCCGGGTGATCAAGTTCGTGATGATATTTTTAAAATGACAAAATCAGATAGAGCCAAAAGAGGAATAGGAGTTCTACCAAAAAGTTTAGGCGAAGCAATAGATGAATTAGAAAGTGACAGAAAGTTCCTTCTTCCAATTTATACAAATGATGTCATTGATAAAATAATTGAGTTAGGAAAAAGAGATCAACGGGAAATTGCAATAAGGCCACATCCTCATGAATTTTATCTGTATTTTGATATCTAAGTTCTTCCAGTAATTTGAAAAATATAGAATAATGAAATAAAGATCAAAGTAAAACCTATACCAAGAAATATTATTCTCTTTTTCTCTGAAACGGCTGCTTTGTAAAGCAAAATACTACCTGCTAAGCCAACAAATAACACAATAACTCCTATTACTACACTATCAAAACTTGTATGAGTAACTAATGGATGGAAAAATCCTGACAGTAATGCAAAAAATGCTATCAAATAAACATACTTGAATCCTGTTAGCATTTTTGATGTGGTCTTATTCAATATGGTTTGTAAATATGATAATCAAATAAACTTTTGAAAAATAATTTTTATTAAAAAATTTACATCATTCCGCCCATATCAGGCATGCCACCCATTCCACCCATACCGCCCATTCCAGGCATTCCACCCATACCGCCCATTCCAGGCATTCCACCTTCTGCTCCTGGTGGAGGTCCTGCAGATTTTTGTGTGGCAATGACATCATCAATTCTAAGAATCATACAGGCTGCTTCTGCAGCTGCTGAAACAATCTGAAGTTTAACTGCTAAAGGTTCAATTATATCACTTGATTTCATATTTCCGATTTTACCTTTCATAACATCAATTCCAGTCCATTTTTCTCCTTTCATTTGTCTAGAACGAAGAACTGTTAGTGTATCAATTGGATCCATTCCAGCATTTTCTGAAAGTGTTAATGGAATTGATTCTAAAGAATCAGCAAATTTTTCAGCAGCAAGTTGTTCTCTACCTTCTAGTGATTTTGCCCAACTTCTTATCTTAGTTGCAGCATAAGTTTCAGGGGCACCGCCTCCTGCAACAATTTCTGGTTTTTCAATTACATCTTTTACTACCATTAGAGAATCGTGTACTGAGCGTTCAACTTCATCAACAACTCTTTGAGAACCGCCACGAAGAAGCAGAGTAACAGATTTTGGATGTTTGCAACCTTCAATGAATACCCATTTGTCTTCTTCAATTTTTCTTTCCTCTACAAGTTGAGCATCTCCTAGATCTTTTTCAAATATATCATCAAGATTGTTTACAATTCTAGCACCAGTTGCTTTTGCAAGTTTTGTAAGATCACTTTCTTTGATTCTTCTAACTGCAATGATTCCTGCTTTTGCTAGATAGTGTTGAGCCATATCATCAATTCCTTTTTGACATAATACTACATTTGCTCCAGAACCAATTACTTTATCGACCATATTCTTTAGCATTCTATTTTCCTCATCAAGAAATGATTTCAATTGTTGTGGATTTGAAATGTTAATTTTAGCATCAGTTTCAGTTTTGCTAATTTCTAATGCTTTGTTAATTAAGGCTATTTTTGCATCAGAAATTTTTCTTGGCATTCCCCCATGAACAATTTCTTTATCAAGTACGATACCTTGGATAATAACAGAATCTTTAATCGAGCCACCGGCTTTCTTTTCTACTTTAATATCATCAATATCAACATTAAATTTTTCACCTTCTTTTTCAACAACTGCAAGAACTGCTTTTACAATAATATCGGCTAATTGATCAGAGTCTTTTCTTACCAATTTTGTTTGCATAGATGTTTTTGCAATTTTAATTAGAATTGATTTATCATTTGCAGATACTGTCTCAGATATTTCTTGAAGGAATTGTTTTGCCTTTTTTGCAGCTTTTCTATATCCATCTACAATAATTGTTGGGTGAACATTCTGATCTAAAAGTGATTCAGCGTTTTCCAAAAGTGCGCCTGCTAAAATGACAGCAGATGTTGTACCATCACCAACTTCATTATCTGTTGTTTTTGAAATTTCAACGAGCATTTTTGCTGCTGGATGTTGTACATCAATTTCTTTGAGAATTGTTGCACCATCATTTGTAATTGTAACGTCTCCAAGTGAGTCAACAAGCATCTTATCCATACCTCTTGGACCAAGACTGGAATGTACAATTTCAGCAATAATCTTGGCTGCTGCTATATTGTTTTTTTGTGCGTCTCGTCCTTTGGTTTCAGAACCTCCTTCTTTTAGTAATACAACTGGCATAGTGCCTTTAGAAGTTGCTTGCATACCCATAGAAAGAAAAACGCTCAATTCCCCTTTTATACGTTGCAGATCAAAAACTCGTAAATAAAATAGTCAAAAATCGGTGTTTTTAAATTGGGAAATTTAATTTGCAAAACATGGCAAAATCGTCAAATAAAGAATCTTACAATAAAATTTTCTCAAATTTGAAAGAACATCACAAATGGTTTGAAAATTCTATTCCATTAATTGCAAGTGAAAACATACCAAGTCCTGCTGTTAGAGAGGCAATAACATCAGATTTTGGAAATAGATATGCCGAGGGTTGGCCTGGTGAGAGGGTCTATGCAGGATGTGTGTACATTGATGAGGTTGAGTTTGAATGTATGAAGCTTGCAAAGAAGTTGTATAAGGCAAAATTTGCAGATGTTAGACCCATCTCTGGTGTGGTTGCAAATCTTGCAGTATATTCTGCTTTTACAAACCCAGGCGATGTAATGTTAGCACCTTCAATTCCTGCGGGAGGTCATATTTCTCATGGTAAGAAGGAACATTCAGGAACCGCCGGATTAGTTCATGGCTTAGAAATTGAATTTTATCCATTTGATGCTGAAGAGATGACAATTGATGTTGAAAAGACAAAACAGAAAGTTGAGGAATTAAAGAAAGCAGGTACTCTGCCAAAGATGGCAATGTTTGGTGGATCGTTGTTTTTGTTTCCACATCCTGTTAAAGAATTGGCAGATTTCCTAAAGAGTTTTGATATGCATATCAATTATGATGCTGCACATGTTGCTGGATTGATTGCTGGTGGAAGATTTCAGGATCCATTACGAGAAGGTGCAGACACTATGACAATGAGTACTCATAAAACTTTGTTTGGTCCACAAGGTGGACTTGTTTTAGGTTCTGAGAAACACGAAGAACCAATCAAGAAAGCAACATTTCCTGGATTAACTAGTAGTCACCATATTCATCATATGGCAGGTAAGGCAGTAGCTTTTGCAGAAGCATTAGAATTTGGAAAAGATTATGCTAACCAAGTTATTAAAAATGCCAAAGTGTTTGCAGAATCACTTAATGATGTAGGTTTTAAAGTTCTAGGTGAAAAGAGAGGATTTACTGAATCACATCAAATTGCTGTTAATGTTTTAGATTATTCTGATGGAGGTAAAGTTGAAGCAGATTTAGAAAAAGCTAACATCATTGTAAATAGACAACTTATTCCAGGCGACATCAAAGCTGGTCGTAATTATTTTCATCCAGGAGGAATTAGATTGGGAGTTTCTGAAATTACTAGACTAGGCATGAAACAAAACGAGATGAAAGAGATTGCATCATATATCAAAGAGGTCATAATTGATAAAAAAGATCCCAAGAAAATTCTTACAAAAGTAAAATCTTTTAGAAAGAATTATCAAAAAGTTCATTATTGTTTTGATAAAAAACTTGGGGCTTATGAATACGTAAAATTAAGATAAGATCCTAAGTATAATCACTTAGGAGTGATTGATCTCCTTTGTTCTTACCAAAAACTAGATCAATTTCATCAGATAATGCATGAATTCGTCCTCTTTGATAAGCCCCAACATCGTATTTATCCACTAATCTCTTTGCAAGTTTAAGATATTTTTCTACGGAGCCCCTTGTAATTGTGGGAATTAAATCATGGCCACAAATACAAGTTTGAATCAAAGGGATTCTACGGTATGATTTTCCACATCCCGTACATCTAAAATTTTGTCTGGCATAAGCACGTAAGTTTCCCATAATATCAGGAACCAGATGAGTGGAAATTACATTTGAAACAATTTCGGATGTATTTACAGCATCTATAAGTTCAGCATTTTTAATTTGCATATCAAATTTATCAAGCATTGAACCGAGTGTAGAATAAGCGCTACGTGATTTTGATGTTGTAAGTGAAGTTGTAGAATGTGTGAAATAATATCCAAAAAATTGTCTTTCTGTTTCAAGACGTGATTTGATTATTTCTACACAAGCAACATCTGGGGCTTTATTTTGTTGGATTGTAGATTTAAAGAATTCAAGTGGTAAAAATTTAACAACTTCAAGGTTGTGTGCTTGTGGTTGGGATTCATGAGGCAATACAAGTGGTTGAATCAATAATGGTGCATCCATTAAACCACCAATTCTATCAGAAAGAAATTGTCTTGAAAAATTTAGAAGACTATCCATCAATAACATAATAGAATCAGCATCTCCATCTGCGTCTCTTCTTTTTGCAGAGTGCCAATTAGGAGTTGCAAAACAGACATGTGTTTCAGTATAACCAATTATTCTTCCAACAATACCGACAGATGTGTGTGGTGCTAATCCGATTATTAGATGGCCAATTAAATCGTCTGTGTTTTTGACATTGTAGAAGGTGGACTTTTCATAAAATTTTTCTAAAATAGTATCAATGTATTTGCATATAGATACTAGATATTTTCCACTTTCGTTTGGAATAATTACATCCTGCATTAGAAGTTCAACTGTTTGATTTGGATCAGTTAGTGGTTTTCCATCAATATCATGAGTATATCCTAATTCGTTTAGTTTTTCAATAGATGTGCCTATCCATGATGGTTGAAATTGAGTAAGAGGTGAATTTGTGGCATCAAAACGAACAGTTCCATCTTTGAATACAGTAAGACCAAAATTTTGACGGACTAATCCTTTTTCTAATGGTTCAGCTATTCTATCTTGATTGATTAATTCTTTAACTCCTTTGAATGGCTCCTGAGCACGTAAGCCCATTTTTTCTTGTGCTAACAATAATTTTGATTTTAATGGAAATGCTTGATGAGAGTGAGATGATGCCTTTCGTTTACATTTTTCACAAAAAGGATTATCAAGTATGTCTCGACAATTCCCACATCGATAAACTATTGTTGTTTTGATGCCACATTTAGAGCATTTAATACCAATTGATGGTTCATTACATTCTTGACAAGATCGATTGAAAATATTTGTAAAAAAATTGTCTTGTCTTGAAGCCTTTAAGAGATCTCTAGTTGGACCTCCTTTATCATTAATGGGGAATAAAACATGAGTTGGTGGTTTCATTTGTCTTGGTGCTGCTTTTTCAGGCCTTCCTATTCTAACTCCAATTGAAGTAGAAAATTTATTTTTAATAATAATTCCAGATGATTTTGATATAATTTGTGGGATTGATAAATCGTTTATTTTTGGCTCATTTCTAAAAAGAAGATTATAAAAAATTCTAGCTTCTTCTTTTTCAAGAATTATTTGGGTATTATTCATTTTATGAGGAACTCCAAGTTTTTCAAGAATAATTTTTGTTTCTATAGAATATTCAATAGAGTTTTCATTAATCTTTATTGGATGTAATATTTGTAAAAATTCTTCTGATGATATTTGATCCCAATAATACAAGTATTGTGGGTGTAATGGTATTTGAAAATCAATTGATAGTTTTAATGCTTCATCCAAAGTAGGAGTTTTAGTTAGAAACTGAATTAAAAATTCATCATCGGGTGCATATTTTATTAATTTTTCTTTTAACTCCTCAATCCAAAATTCTTCAACATATCCTGAAGGTATGAGTTGGGCATTGTTTTCTAGAAAATCACCAAATGAAATTAAAATATCACCTAAATGGAGAATTTTTTCGATCTCTCCTTTAATTTCAATTCCATGCTTAACATCTTTAATTTTTATAACATTACCATTTTTGAGTCGGACTATTGGAGTGTCAATAGAATCAACAAAAGCTATTGTTGCTCCCTTGCCTGGAATATCAGTTTTGATTTGAGTACCAACTGCAATTGCATGATCTAAAATTTCTGCAATTACAGGATTAATTCCCACTGCGGCAAATCCTGTATTACATGCTCTACCATATCTTAATCGAAAACCACCAAGTTTGTTAGGCATGGATAATACAGATCTTCCTGTAATAACTTCCCGCATTCTCTTGGCTGCAGCGTCTTCTTGATTATCTCCTGTTTGAACAGCCCCTTTTAGGTCTCCTAACCACTCCCAACCATCTAGTTGATACATTTCGATTCTTTTGAGTAGTTTTTTAGATCTTCCAATTAACCCATCATTTAAAACTCGTAATGCTCCTCCCCTAACTCTATTTGTTGTAATACGAGTCATTCCTTTGTGATTTACAACTTCGAAAGGATCTGTATCTACACCGTTTAATTCTACAGGTAGATGTGAAATTACATGTTCTATATCTTCATCTAGTATATGAAATTGAAAACTACTAGCTTCTCTTTCATAAATTCGAAGTTCTTCAATAAATCTCCCAGTTTCATCATCAAAACAATTTGCTTGATATTTTGATAAGCCGACCGCTTTTCTCACATGATCAGCAATTAAGATTGTTACTGCAGACTCGGTTCCGCCTGCAGAACGCATTGGTCCAGCAATAGATACAGAGAGATATTCGCTTCCATCTTTATTTTTCTTGATTTTTACTTCACTAATTCCTTGTAGTGGAGCAATTGTAACCCCCTCTGTAACAATAGCTAATCCCACTCTAACTGCTAAATCTAATTTTTCTTCTAAACTGGCATCACTTAGTGAATATTTTCCTAATGCAATTTCTTTTGATAAAATTAATGCAGATAGTTCTTTTCCATGGATTTGTAGGAGTTCTCGTAAAGGTTCCGCAATATCAATATCGTGCATTTTTGAAACTCGATCTGCTAAATCAAATGCAATTTTAGGCTCAATTATCCCTGATGAATCAACCAGTGTTGATTTTGCCATAGCTGCATGTTCAAAAATAGCATAGGTATTTTTTGAGAGGTTAGAATAATAGTCAAGATAATAATTTGGCATCTTAATACCACTTATACGAGAAATGGCATCATTTTCAGACATATTACGGTCTAATTACTTACTTGTTTGAATTGCTTTTGTTATTTCAGCTAGTTTCTTAATACTTCCACCTTTCTCTAGAAAGGTTCCAATAACAAGGGCATCGGCACCAGCTTTTACCAAATCTGAAGCAGTTTTAGTGTCTCTAATTCCACCACCAACTATCAAAAATCCATTAAATGCTTTTCTTACCGTCTTAACCATCTCTGGAGTAACACTAGATTTTGCTCCAGAACCTGCTTCTAAATAGACAAATCTCATTCCAAGAAATTGTGCAGCAAGGGCATATGCTGCTGCAATTTTTGGTTTTTCAAAAGGTATGCCTCTTGCTGAACCTACAAACCATGCTGACGTTCCATCTCCAATAACCAAATATGCAGTAGGAAGTGGTTCCAATCCAAATTTAAGAACGCTTGGCGCTCCTAATGCTTGTGCTTGAGTAATAAAATATGGATTTTCAGAATTCATAAGTGAACTAAAAAGGATAGCGTCCGCATCAGGTACAACTCCTGTGATGTTTCCAGGGAAGAGTATGATTGGAATTTTAATATATTTTTTAATGCCTTTTACAACTTTAGCCATTTCAATTTGATCTGTTGCAGATGAACCACCTACTAGAATAGCAGATGCGCCTATTTTTTCAACATTTTGAGCAAGTTTTTGTGAAGATTCTAACTTAGACTCTTCAGAATCAATTAATACAAACAACAATGCTTTTTTCTTTTCAAGTTCAGATTTTAGGAAGGATTCAACTTTATTTCTAGTCATAAAGGGGATTTGTAGATGACTCTTTAAAGTTTAATTGTAGTGTGGTATACAGAATTGTATAGCTATGGCAGAGTTTAAAAAATCTAATTTTAATAATATTATTAAACAAATTATAAAAAAATCATTGTTTACTGAACGACAAATTGAAATTATTTTAAATCAGAAAGATCTTCTAAACTCTAAATTCAACATAAGTAAAGGTGCGTATTATAGGCAAGTTGGTCAATCTAGAGACAAACTAGTAGCATTATTCTATTCAATCATGCTTTTACGAGGTTTAGGCATACTTTTACCAGATGATATTGATGTGATATCAAAACTTTCTGAGCAGATTCGTGTGATAAATGAGAGTGATATATTCCCAGAAAGAGAAGATGAGGTCATTAATGTGATTGATAGATTAGTACGTCAGGCATGTAATGTGTGACATTATAGTTAAGTAGTGATAATTGAAGTGGTTTTTTATGATGTGATATGTGTTAATGTTAATCTAAAGTGTGAAATAATGTTGCTCAATCATGATAAATCACAACATATGATTAATTTTTGTGATGTTGATTGAAATTCCTGAACCAAATGTGATTTTAGTCGTGATTGTTGCATTTGTTGTAGGTTTGGTTGGTTTGTATAGTTATTACAAAATACGCCCATTCATCAAAACTAAGAGTGAAATGATGGACTCCTCACAGTTAGAGCGATTAGAATATTATGAAAGACAATTAATCGATATGAAAATACGCCTAGATTCAATGGAAATGCAAGGTGTTGAACAGAAAAAGGAGGATCCTACTCTAGAGATTAAACAATATTTAGAAAAATTAACTAAAAATCAACAAGTAATAGAAAATCCAGTAGTTTCGCCTAAAAAAACAGAGGATATTAGTAAAGAGCCTAAAACGATCCAACGTATGCCTAATTTGGATCATAATAATGCCACAGACTATGTGTTGCATCTAATCACAAACAAAGCTATGACATCACGTGATATACAAATCACATTAAAACGAAGTAGAGAACACACTTCAAGGTTAATGAAGAAGCTTTATGATGATGGATTTGTTCAAAGGAATACAAGTACAAAACCATATACTTATTCAATTACTGAAAAAGGAAAAGAAAAGATTAATGTTTTTGAATCTAATTCATTAATTGCATAACCAATTTTGGTTTACTATTTGTATTAAATTTCATCAGTTTAGTTAAAAATCAAATCAAATTCAGTATTTTTATTATTTTTTATAATTATTATAATACATTAAATTATATATATTATTAAATTATAATGAGGATATGTCTGTCCAAGAAAATGAGGTTTTAGTTAAAATCACATCAGCCGGAACTATTTCTATTCCTAAACAATTTAGAAAATATATGGATATTCAAAAAGGAGAATATGTTAAAGTAATATTGGGAAAAGACCGACTTATAGTTAGAAAAATTACTATATCTTAGTCTATTGTTGTTTTTGGGTTAGTTTAATGGCTTGATAGGTCCATTCACGGCCAGTTCTTGTTCTATCAATTTTACCTTTTGTAGAAAATCTAGATAAATATGTGGAAATTATACTTAATTTCACCGGTTCGTTGTACTCATCTTCATATTTCTCAAGTATGTTTGTAGATGTAAATTTTCCCATAGGGAAGAATTTATCAACAATATGCCATATTTTTGAGCCTGTAGAGTCCATATTCGTGGTTTTTTGTTCATCCTCTTCAATATTCATCAAGTCCATCATTTCAAAGATTTTTAGAACTTTTTCTCTAGTAACATTTCCTTCTAATTTTATATCATACCGTGCTCCATCAGCATCTTCCATATCAATTCGAATCCGTTTTTTGGCCATCTTTTAGATCTATGAGGATCTAACATTAACAGTTCAATTGATCCCAGAATAATTGTTAACTAAGAGGTTTGTTAACATTGACTGCCTAGCCCACGCCTAGGTTAATTTTTGTTATTAACATCAATGATTAAATTTCCTTATTCTAAATCATCCTTATCATGCCTGGAGTGGAAATAAAGGGGTAAGTTTTAGGATATTCACAATGTTAACATCGAACTTAACGCCTGGAATGGAAATTAAGGGGTAAAACAGACCTTTTTTTCATTTATCCTAACACCAACTTAACAATTTGTTAACAATTAAGATTAACCCCCACACCTATTTTTCCACTCTATTCTTTTCTTTATTTTTTTTTATTGAAAATCTAAAAACTAACTAAAAATAATTAATTACAAACTAAATTAGAATAACTATTCCTATCTTTACTCTCTAATACTAGATATCATTATGTTACTAAAGAGTAGAAACATAGGTGTGTGAGTATGTCCGATCCAATTGATAGATTACTTGATGCAGCTGAATCTGGAAAATCAATTATAAAAAACAGGGATATTCTTCATTTTACATATATTCCAAATACAATTCAACATAGAAATTCTGAACAAGAACAAGTTACTCAATCACTACTACCAATTCTTAAACATTCAAGGCCATCTAACTTACTAGTTTATGGTAAACCAGGTACTGGAAAGACACTTGTAGTTAAAAAAGTATTAAATAAAATTCAAGAGAGAGTAGAAAAATCAAAATTTCCAATAAAACTCATTTATGCTAACTCCAAAGAAGAGACCACGCTTTATGGTTTGTTAGTAAGTTTTGGAAGGCAGTTGGGTATGAGTGATAAAGAACTACCTGGAACTGGCCTAGCAATTAGTGAAGTTTTCAAAAGAATTCTAAATAATATTGATGAATTTAAAATAAATGTTATTTTTGTTATAGATGAAATTGACTATCTAGCCCAACTTGTCTCAAAAACAGGCAAAGATATCTTATATCAACTTACTAGAGCAAACGAACGTCTAAAACAAGGCTCTTTAACTTTGGTAGGAATTTCAAATGACCTTACATTTAAGGAAAAACTTGATCCTAGAGTAATCAGCAGTTTAGGTGAAGAAGAGGTAGTTTTTACAAACTACAATGTAGAACAAATTAAAAAAATATTAGAAGAACGTATTAACGAGGCGTTTATCTCTAATTCAGTAGAAGATCCAGCACTAAATCTTTGTGCAGCCTTGGCAGGTGGTGAACATGGAGATGCTAGAAGGGCAATTGATCTTATTCGTGTTGCAGGTGAAATCGCTGAAAGGCAACAATCAGAAAAGGTTTCCCAAGATCATGTTAGGGAGGCATCACTAAAAATTGAAGAAAATAAAGAAGAAACATCTCTAAAATCATACCCACTCCATGAAAAACTTGTAATCCTAGCAATTATGAAGGCCGGAGGTTCATCAACTGGTGAGATTTATTCATCTTACAAAGGACTTTGTAAAATAGTAGGAAGAGACGAACTAACACAAAGGCGAATTACTCAAATGCTTAGTGAAATTGAATTGTCTGGAATTATCTCAGGTAGATTAATTCATCAAGGAATACATGGAAGAACAAAAAAATACAAACTTACAATCTCATCGGAAATGATTAAAAAAACCTTCAAAGATGATTTAACTTTGCAAGATATTGTTTAGAATATTTGAATTATAATTTTCATGATAGACTTTGAAAGTCTTCAAATTTACCATAAGTGCAATTCCTGGATTGGGGGTCATTCCAACACTTGCTTGAAACGGTGTTTGTTTTTGCCAAGAACCAGAATTTAATAAAAGAATTCCTTTGTACATATCCAATTCGGCCCTATGTACATGTCCTACATGGAAGATATCTGGAATATCATCAATTACCATCAAATCTTCTCTTTCTGGGGCTATTGGGGTTTGACTACCATAAATTGGACTTAGATGTCTTGCTCTTAGAAGATGCTTCATTACTTTAGTAGGTTTATCATAACTTAGACCAGGCGTAGTTTTTACAATATCATCTATACTTTGACCATGAAACATCATTACCTTTACTCCATTTAGAGAAACCACAGCAGGATTTCCAACCATGAAAACATTCTCTCTTTCCCATAATCCTGAATTGTATTTTTTAGGAATTGCTGGTTGTGGTAATGCCCTACGACCAGGATCATGATTTCCTGGCATAATGAATATTTTTATATAATTAGGAATTTTACTTATGAGTTCTTCAACTTTTTTTAACTGCTCTTCAATAGTCTGACAAACCAATTCTTTATCTTGATTTGGATAAATCCCAACACCATCTACTAAATCTCCACCAATTAACACAAAACGAATTTTTCTTGCTACTGAATCTGGACTGGATAACCAAGATACAAACTCTGTAAATTCTTCTTCCATGAAGTACTTACTACCAATATGTAGATCTGAAAGAAAAACAGCATATGTTTCAGTTTCAGACCTGTTTGAGGCTTGGTCAGGAACATCAGGCGAAATCAAATCTTTTATGATAAAACCAGCATTTTTACCAAAACCTATTCGAGCCATGATAAATTGGTCATTAAGTAATGAGCCTGCTGTTTTTTGTAATTCATTATCAAAAACTATTCCTTCAAACAAACCCGAAGGATCTTCTAAAACCAATTTTGTTATGTTTCTCTCTACACTTCTACTAGTGACAAGACCACAAATATACATGTCATCATCAGTTTTTGCAGTCTTTACTGAAGCAATTGATTTTAACATCCTTGATTCAGGCCTATCTGAGATTATTCGTTTTAACTTGTTAAAACGGCTAGAAAACAACGTATTATACCCTTTTACTCCTTCCCCTGTAGTAATTCTTAATGTTGGATCAAAGAGTATCTTATGATCATTTTGTAAAGTTTGATCGTCTTTAATTCCCAAATAAACTTCTAAATCATCTTGATTAATTTGATATGATTTTTGTTTCGTTTTTTCACGAACAATCTCTTTAATTATTTTCTCTAATTTTTTTACATCTACATTTTCAAGAAACTTGAATGCATTTGGATGAATTTGGAACCCTTTATTCAAAGCATAATTCAAGGCAACTGATAGTTCTTTTTTCAATATCAAAGAATGTTTTCTGGTTTAATTAAATCTGCGCCCATACCTAACCCTCAAATATCGATTACAATAAAAAATCATATGTCTAAGATTAGAATAATCATATTTTTTATATTTATGGGATTGTTCACAACTGCATATCAAATCGGTTCAATGTCTACAGTCAGCGACGAAGAGGCTACTGCATTTATGTCCGAATTTGAAAAATTAGTTAAAGATATCGATGCAATGGGAATCTTCCTTCATAACTCGACAATTTCATTACCAATGTTTATTCCTGGATTTGGAGTGATATGGGGATTATTTTCAGCTTGGTCAACTGGATTTGCTTTTTCAGCAATAGTTTCAATCTCTCCAGAACTAGCAAAAGTTCCACCACTGGCAATTCTCTTTTTATCACCATTTGGCATAATGGAACTTACTGCCTATTCTTTAGCTACATCTAGAAGTTTCATATTGATTAAAGAAGTATATAGAAAATCTAACCTAATTCCATTTCTAAAACCTACTGTGATAGAAATAGGCATAGTGTTAGGACTACTATTGGCAGGTGGATATCTAGAGTATTATATGATTAAATTAGTTCAAGACGAATCCATCACACTTCCTGGATTTTAATTTGAAAAAACCTATTGATTTATCTAATCAGCTTAAAATAATTTAGTAGCAAATTATAAACCGAATTAGAAGAGAAATATAACATGAATACTATAATTCTTGGATTTTTAGTGTTATTGGCTTTTTCTGGATTTGCTTTTACTAACTCATTTGCAATTTCACCAAATAGTGCTTTTACTTTGGAAGGATCAGGATATGCAGTTACAGAAAATACAATTAAAACCTCTGAAATAGATTTAGCAATTTCTACCCAGAAACAAACTGGAAGTAGTATTGCATCATCAGTTGAAGATGGATTCATTACTTTGGATGATGAAGACTTTCTAACTACAGAATTAAAGGCAACAATGCTACGTGAAGGTAAATACATTAGAATTAACGGAGTTATTGATAGTGATGTTGGCAGCCAAGCATCTGTTAGTTTTTTTGGGAAACTAATTGAAGAAAGTAAAAATGCTTCAATCTATGGTTTTACTGGAAGAATAACAATTAATGATGATAATTATAAAATAATCTACACTGCAAAACTATCAGAACTTTCAAAAATTAAATCAACACCCACAGAATCAAAAACAGATAAAAAACTTATAATCCATATCCTTAAAGATTCAAGTAAACAAGGGGCAGGTTCAACCATTGGTTCTGTAGATGCATCAAAATTTAGACATTTTTCACAAGATAAAATTTCAGTTGCCCCAAAGACAACAATCACTTTTGTAAATGATGATAATGTATCACACAGTATTCTTAGTGGAAAATTAACTGGTGATCGTTATGAACAATTTATTGCTGATGGGCGAATCTCAACTGGTGTGATTTTACCTAATCAATCAATTGACATTACACTTAATGATATAGGATTTTACAGATTATATGATCCAAATTATCCATGGATGGATATTACAGCATATGTATTTCCAAATGTGCAAAGTAATGTAATTTTAAAATAATTTAAATTATAAAAATTAATTTTTCCACTGCCATTTGTAATTCATATAGGAATCCAAAACAAACTGATTGAAAACCATTACAGATAAATCTGAAAACTCTTTCTCTTCCAAATCCTTCACAGTTCCAACAAAACTAGTCTCATTTTCAGTGGTAAGCGCTTCAAAAACATGAACTTTCATGTTTTCGGTATTAAATCCATTATTTTTTAGATATTTTGCAATCTCTGATGGCATAAAATGTTTGTCGGGTTGTTTAGGCCATGGTCTAGGAACTAAAACCACATTATATCCATCAATTAATGCTTTTTGCAATTCAAGTTTCTTTTCTTCAATTGAAGTTGTTACGTGCATTGTAATTACTTTGGATTTATCCAACGGAACTTTTGCTTTTGATGCTGCAACTTGAATTGAACTAATACCTGGAATTATTTCTACATCTCCAAAAATCTCAATTAGTCTATCTACGACCTCAGACTCTGAAAAATTAACATCACCTGTAAATGGAATTACTAATGAACGATTTCCTAACACTGAATGAATTTTTTGATATGATTCTTCTTGATTGTTCATAGTAATTTCATAAATCTCTTTATCTACAATCAAATCTTCAATTGTTTTCAATGTGTATTTGTATCCAATAATTATGTCACAATTCTGTATGATTTCTTTTACAATTCCAGTTACATATTTTGGCGAACCTGGACCTACACCTACAGCATAAATTTTTCCCAATTTACTTTGTAAATTTCTGCCTGTCTTTAATATATTGCACAAAAGGTTCCCAATCTACTTTCATGTATTTTGTAGGCTCTTTCACTGGATATTTTACCCAATCCTGCGCAATTGAATATTGATATTTTTGTTGTTTTCCATCTTTTTTATATTCTAAAAGTAAGATACTTCCCCACTCCTTTTCTTCATGTGAGATATTCAAAATATCATCAAAAGATATTTGGATATTTTTTTTATTTTTTATATCTTCTATTAAATTACTTTCGTTATATCCATCATGACGAATCATTGTATTTTTTGATTTTAAAAAACTAATTACCTGTCTTTGTCTAATTGCTTGCCACCATCTCATTTTTGCCTCTGTTTTGTGAACAAACATCAGATGCTTATCCGTTAATACTAGCATTCCTTCTTTTCCACCAATTGAAAAGAAATTCTTTGACTCTCTCCATACCGAAACTAAATGTGCTTGAATTTTTTCATCTGATTGCATAATGCTTAATTTATTTGACTTTGTTAAAAACTAATACAATTAGCTTTTATGTAAGATATTCTGAAATGGCTTATTGAAAAATTTTTTAATTATAATTTTATTATCATTGTTTTTAATTAATTTTGGAAATCAATCATTTGCACAATCTGATGATAAATTAGTAATTTTACATACGAACCTTGGTAATATTGTAATTGAATTATTCCCAAATGATGCTCCTAACCATGTTCAGAATTTTATTAAATTAGCAGAAGATGGATTTTATGATGGAATTATTTTTCATAGAATAATTCCAGGATTTATGATTCAGGGTGGTGATCCAAACACAAAAGGTGGAGATCAAAGCACTTGGGGAACTGGAGGACCAGGATATTCTGTAAATGCCGAATTTAATACAATTAAACATAATCGTGGAATTGTTTCTATGGCCAGAGCACAAGATCCAAACAGTGCAGGCTCACAATTTTTTATAGTTCATAAAGATTCAAATCATTTAGATCAACAATATACCATCTTTGGTAGAATTGTAACTGAGGAGAGCTTTGCAACACTTGACAAGATTGCATCAGTAAAAACTTCAGGTACACTTCCTGTAGACGTTGAACTGGTAAAAATTACAAAAGCTGAAGTTGTCAATCGTTCCGATGTAAGTAATTTACTTAAATTATCAGAACCTGAAAGAGTTACCACCACAATTACATCGTCATCGGGTTTTCAACGATATGAAGATAAGGCATTAGATATTGAATTTGATGCACCTGAAGGTTGGATATTACAACAACCAGAAAAAACTAATGAAAATTCTCCAGACGTAGTTGCTATAGGGCCCACAATCGGACCTATTACACCATACATTTCTTTAACTATTTCTGATGCCAGAGGAAAAAACCTTGATGAAATAATGCAAGAAAAAAATATTTCAATAAAAAACATAATTGACTCAGGAATTAATTTGGAAATTATATCTCAAAACAAATTAACAATTAATGAAAAACAAGCATATGTTATTGACGCAATACAATCATTTGAAAATAATGGAACATCCTTTAGTGCACAATTTAGAGAGATCACTATTTCAACTCCACAAAAATTTTATATTTTCACATATGCTAATGTAGCAGAAAATTTTAATGATCATGTTTCTAAATTTGAAAAATCGATCAATTCTTTTAAAATAATATCAGAACCAATTAAAGAAATAAAATCTGCATCAGCTTCTGTAGAGACAGACGAAAAGGGTGGTGGGTGTTTAATTGCTACAGCAGCATATGGCTCAGAATTAGCTCCTCAAATTCAACAACTAAGAGAAATAAGAGATAATACTATTCTTTCAACTCAATCTGGAACTACATTTATGACTGGATTTAACCAATTTTATTATTCTTTCAGTCCTATTGTAGCAGATCTGGAAAGAGAAAATCCTGTATTCAAAGAGGCAGTTAAATTGGCTATTACTCCAATGTTATCAACTCTTTCAATTATGACATTAGCTGAAGATGGTTCTGAAATCGAAGTGTTAGGATTAGGACTTTCTGTACTTGCATTAAATTTTGGAATGTATTTTGTAATACCCACAATCGCAATTATTAAAATTAAAAATAAATTCTGATTATAAAATTTAATTTCTATAAAAAATTATAATTTTTTCTACTAAACATCATCAAAAATTGGGGCATTCTCTTTTTACCAAACATCATCTACTTCATCAAGAACCTTGTATTCTTTTTCTGTTTCACGTTTCAAAAGTTTTAATCTTGAAATATCCCTATCATAAAATAAGTCTATTATCCAATCTAAAAAAATTCTAACTTTTTTATCAGGCGATGGAATTTTTGATAGATAGACATTTCTCCAAATAAGCCAAGCTAAAAATCCCGAAATATTCATGCCTAGAAACGTTGCAATACCAGTTCTTTTTCCAATTATTGCCATTTGTCCTTTTGAATGATAAACAAATTTTTCTTTCTCTGAATTTTTGATTAATGCATTTAGATTATGAGCGGCAATCTTAGCTTGTGCTTCGGCAATCTGTGCAGTAGGAGCAAATGGTCTATTTGTTTGTGGATCCATAAATAATGCACAATCTCCAATTGCAAAAACTCCTGGAAATTCTGAAACTTCAAGAAAATCATTTACAATAATTTTCCCCTTATCTGTTTTGAACATTGATCTTTTTATTGTATTGACAGGTGTAACACCTGCAGTCCAAATCAATGTTTTAGTTCTAATTCCACTAATCTTTGATTCATTTACCGAGTCTTTTGGGTTTTCATCTAATGATTTTATAGAGACCTCTGTTCCATCAAAACTTGTTACTGCTGTACGAAGTCGAATATCGATTCCCCTTTGAATCATTTTTTCTTTTGCAAAATCTGCTAATTTTTCATTAAAGCCGGGAAGAATCATTGGAAGAGCTTCTAAAACTATAACACGAATATCGTCTTTGTGAATTGTAGGGTAATGCTTTCGTGCATCTAATAATAAATCTAATAATTCTCCAGCAGTTTCAATTCCAGCAAATCCTCCTCCTACAATCACAAATGTTAAAAGACTATCACGAAGAATAGTATCAGTTTCATTATCAGCTTGTTCAAGCATATCTACTACTCTGTTTCTTAAAACAACTGCATCATTAAGCGTCTTCATTGTATAGGCATTTTTCTCAACATCTGCCATTCCAAAAAAATTGGTTTCACTACCTAATGCAACTACTAGATAATCATAATAAATTGAAACACCACGTTTTTCACCCGTGCCCCATAATGTTACAAGTTTTCCAAATGGATCTACATTTTTTATTCTGCCTTCATAAAATTTAGTTTTTTTACAAATTGCTCTAATAGGCATTACAATATGTCTTGTTTCAATAATGCCTGATGCTACCTGAGGCAACATTGGAGTAAATAATAAGAAATTATCCTCACTCACCATTACTAATTCAACTTCGGAATTGTTTTTGAAAAAAGACTCTAACTGTCTAGCACATTCTACTCCAGCAAATCCCCCTCCCAAAATTACTACTTTCTTCTTATTTTTAGCCAATTACCCTATACCATAAAATTACTGAATATATCCTATGAGATCAAATATTCTGATATTTTATTACTATTTTTTGAATTTATGAAATTTTGACTATGTCTGAGTGAAGTATCTCATATGCCCTTGAGGCATCTTTTTCATTTAGGATTATTATTATGCTATCTTGACTGAAAAATGCATTTACAAGTTCTATTCCGTTATCATGTAAAATCTCTGCAACATAAGATACTACATCTGATTGATTTTGATTATTTGGAATTGAAATTCTAATCTTTGCAAGACCCGTACTAAACATACTTTCATTATTTGGTACGTTTTCAAAAATTTGCCTTATGCTTTCTATGTCCTCTGTAAGGAATCTAAATGAATCAGACATCCTAAAAAATTCATAATTATTAGTAATTTTTGAGAATTTATCCAAGATTGACATTGTATCCATTTCAGCAAAATCTTTCATAGAAAATTTAATATCCATTATTCCATCTGTTAAAGAAAGCCTTGCATTCTTCAAAACACTCTCATCCCTGATATTTTCTTTAATTTCAAATGAATCAGCATATCGTTTTATGGCAACAACAATAGTATTGAGATTTACAGTACTGCCCAAAATTCTTTCAATTTCAGGTTGAATCTTTACAGCTAATGCTGTATAGTTAATCAAATCCATTTTCATGCAATCATAAATTGAACGATTTCTAGTAATAATCTCCCTAACTAATTCAGGTATAGACATACTTGAATTTCTCATTAGGCATAATTATACTATGTCAGATATAATAATATTATGTAATATATTACATAATAATACATAATATTTATATAATGTAATATATATTACATATAGTAGATAAATATGACAATGTTTGATGATGAATTTGATAGAATCTTCAAGAGAATGTCTGGCTCATTTTTTGATATAGATGACATATTTGAAGAATTCAAGAAAAATGATTCCAATACTGGTCCAATTTATTATGGTTATACAATGACCGTTGGTCCTAATGGAAAACCAGTTCTAAAAGAATATGGAAACGTAAAACCAAGATTACTCCCTACATCTGATAATAGAGAACCAATTGTAGATGTAATTGTAGATGAAAAAGAAAAGCAAGTGAAACTTGTAGCAGAAATGCCTGGAGTTGAAAAGACAGACGTTAAAATTCTTGTCCAAGACAAATTTGTAGATATTTCTGCAGAACATGGTGAAAAGAAATACCATACAAAAGTTCCAATCAACTATAAAGTTGATGAAAACTCTGCCAAAGCTTCCTACAAAAATGGAATTCTAGAACTCGTCTTCAAATTAATTGAAGATACAAAACCAAAAGGCAAAAAAGTGGAGGTTGAATAAACCTCCCTAATTTTTGGAGAAAAACATGGATGAAATTATTTTAAAAATTGTTGAAATTCCACAACAACATATCGGTAGAGGAAGAGCTATAATTGATCCTAAAATAATTGAAGAAACTAAATGGAAACCAGGACAAATCTTAGAATTAACATATAATAAAAAAACACATGTAAAACTTTGGCCTGGTTCAACCGAAGAATATGGTACTGGTGTTATCAAAATTGATGGAATGACTAGACAAAATATTGGAGCTGGAATTGGTGATAAAATTTCTATAAAATCAGTAGAAGCTGCTGAGGCCGAACAAATTACTTTATCCCCAACTGAAAAATTAGCTATTGATGAAGAACAACTACATGATGTTATGATTACAAATTTTCAAAATCATGTATTTACAGTTCATGATTCAATTCAACTTCCAACTCAAATGGGAGGAAAAATTCAATTTATTGTAACTAGTACAAAACCATCAAAACCAGTAATTGTAACAGAACGTACAATATTCAAACTTGGTTCTATGACAAAAGCAGTAGATACTAATGTTCCAAGAATAACTTATGATGAATTAGGTGGTTTAAAAAACGAAGTTAGAAAAATTCGTGAAATGGTAGAACTACCAATGAGACATCCTGAACTATTTGAAAAAATAGGTGTGGAAGCACCAAAAGGTGTGTTGCTATACGGTCCACCTGGAACCGGAAAGACTTTACTTGCAAAAGCAGTAGCTGGAGAAACAAACGCTCATTTCATCTCACTTAGTGGTCCTGAGATTATGGGAAAATATTATGGAGAAAGTGAAGAAAAAATTAGAGAAATTTTCTCACAAGCTGAGGAAAATGCACCTAGTATTATTTTCATAGATGAAATTGATTCAATTGCCCCAAAAAGAGATGAAGTATCTGGCGAAGTAGAGAAAAGAATAGTGTCACAACTATTAACATTAATGGATGGAATGAAATCTAGAGGGAAAGTAGTAGTTATTGCTGCAACTAATAGACCCGATTCAATAGATCCAGCACTTAGAAGACCAGGTAGATTTGATAGGGAGATAGAAATTGGAATTCCAGATACTGAAGGTAGATTTGACATTCTTTCAATTCACACACGTGGAATGCCAATCGATGAAAAAGTAGACCTTAAACAAATTTCAAAAATTACACATGGATTTGTAGGAGCTGATTTAGAAGTATTATCAAAAGAAGCTGCAATGAGATCTCTTCGAAGACTTCTTCCTGATATTGATCTTGATGAGGAAAAAATTTCATCTGAAATTCTTCAAAAAATAAAAATCACAAGTGAAGATTTCAGAGATGCATTAAAAGAAGTTAGGCCAAGTGCACTTAGAGAAGTACAAGTCCAAATTCCCGATGTAAGTTGGGATGATGTTGGTGGTTTAGATAAACTCAAAGAAGAACTTTTAGAAGCAGTTGAATGGCCTATGAAATACAAAGAAGCATTTGATTATGTTAATGTGGAAAGTCCAAAAGGAATTCTACTTCATGGTCCACCAGGAACAGGTAAAACTTTGATTGCAAAGGCACTTGCTAAAATGACAGAATCAAACTTTATCAGCATTAAAGGTCCTGAACTTCTTTCAAAATGGGTTGGCGAATCTGAAAAAGGAGTTAGAGAAATTTTCAGGAAAGCACGACAAGCAGCTCCATGTATTATTTTCTTAGATGAAGTTGATGCCCTTGTACCACGCAGAGGAAGTGGAGATTCAAGTTCACATGTTACAGAAAATGTAGTCTCACAAATTTTAACTGAAATTGATGGACTTGAAGAATTACATAATGTACTGATTATTGGTGCAACAAACCGATTAGATATCGTAGATGAAGCACTTCTAAGACCTGGAAGATTTGATAGAATCATAGAAGTTCCAACTCCTGACTCAAAAGGAAGACAACACATCTTTGAGATTCACACCAAAAAGAAACCACTTGCTAGTGATGTAAGTATTGCAAAACTAGTAGAATTAACAGATGGCTTTAGTGGTGCAGAAATTGCAGCTGTTGCAAATAGAGCAGCAATTACTGCTTTAAAGAGGTATGTGAGTGGAAAATCAAAGAACATAAAAGAAATCAAAATATCACAAGAAGATCTACTTGATTCAATCAATAAGGTAAAGCCTAGAAGAGATGTACCTATTCCACAATCCATAAAATAGTCTAAATACTAAGGGAGATCATACAAATCAATGAAGCTATATCTCGACTTTAATCCATGCCAAGAATGTAATACAATGATGGCTGAATTGAGTAGTCCTGAAATGCTATTTGCTGATGCGAAGAAAAGAGCAGATGAATCTGCAAAATTTTTACGACATCTCACGTATAATCATAATGAGGTAGTTCAAGCAGTCATGGAAGATCTACCCAAACAAAAAAGAGATCAAGAATTTGATTTCTTTAAATAAATTAATTTTTTAATTATTAATTGTCATTGTTCATTCTACTATTTTTAATGTTTTTTTAATTAAGACCACTCTATTTCTTATGGTGACGTCACTTACTCCAGATGCCTCTGCAAATTTCTTTTGACTGATTTTCTCATTATTAATTATACATGAAATATACAAAGATGCAGCTGCTTGCGCTACAGGATGTTTTCCTGCAGTAATTTCCTTCATTTCACAATGTTTTAAAATATCAAATGCATCACGTTTTGTTTTTTCTTTCAAATTCATATTATTTGAAATTTTAGAAATAAATGATGATGTATCATATTGATTTAGATTTAATCCTAGTTTTTTGATAATTGTTCTTAAATCTCTAGATAAAATTCTTCTTTCAATATTTCCTGCCGCTGCAATATCGTCTAATGTTCTAGGTATGTTATTTTCTCTACATGCTGCATACAAAGATGCAGAAACTAATGAAGCCATAGTTCTACCCCTAGTTAGTTTAGCACTTGAAATTTTTCGATAAATATAAGCTGCATTTTCAACTACATTGTCTGGAATTCCTAATTTTGTCTTCATACCATTTAATAAAGTAAAAGCTTTGCTTAATGTAGCAGTTGATCTAGACTTACTTCTTTGATCCCATGTACGAAGTCTTTTAAATTCATATTTTGTTTTATTTGATAACGCATTACCTGCAGAATCTTTGTTAGTTCCAATTACACTTGATAATCCTCTATCATACATGGTTAATGATGTTGCAGGACCAGTTCTTGATAACTTTAAAAAATCTTCTTGACCATATCCATTTCCTTCATTTGAAGTATCAGATATGTTTTGCACTAGGACAATACCGCATCCCCCACAAAACATTTCACCTCTTTCTGAATCAGTAATTATGGGATAGGTTTTGCAAGTGTCTAGTTTACACTTGACATCATAATTATTTGAATAATCTTCTAACACTATTACATGTTATAGTCATTCATAAAATAAAAATAAATTGAAACAGGTAATTTTAATACAAAAAGATTAATTTAACTTCAAAAAATTCCTCTAATTTTGTTTAGAATAAATTCTGTTTGTTATAGAAATTACTTTTTAATAAATGTTAAAAATAAATTTTTTAAAAATTAGAGACTATTCTCTTCGTATAGATTCTAAAGAGTGACCACGATTAACAATCATTTGAATGATTGCTTCAGTAGTATACTCAATACCATGTTCCTCTTCAAAATGTTGTCGTAGTTTTTCAAGGAGTGTGATGTTTTTCTCTCCATCCAAAACAAACTCACATTCAAATCCATAATCTTGACATCTTAGTTTTAGCGTCATTCATTGTGCAAAAATTACCAATACTATAAAAATCCTCAGTTTGACATTCAGAATAATAAATTACTGCCACAACTAATGAAAAATCAACTTTTACACTAATAATACCTAATAATCCAAAAATTGGAGGTGCACCATGAAAGGTTTAGAATTTGTGTTTTTAGCAGTCGGGTCTGTGCTTGGAGCTTTTTTAAGATATAAAATAACAGAATCGCCATTACTGTTTAATACATTACCTCTTAATGTTTTGATTGTTAATGTTATTGGAGCATTTGTCTTAGGCATGTTTATCATTATATCAGAACAGTGGAATCTTGATGGGAGATATTCTCTCTTAGCTGCAGTGGGTTTCTGTGGCTCACTTACTACAATGTCTTCTTTTGCGTTAGATTCTAGTAATCTGTTTGACAATCATCATTATGGCACTTTAGCTATTAATCTTGTTGCAAATGTTGGTTTGTCTATTGGTGCATTAGTTGGTGGAAGATCATTAATGTCTACTATAGTAAACGGTTAATTTGTTATCTTTGAAATTATAATCCATTATGTAAGATAATTTTTAGACTAGTTCTCCTAGAAAATGTACTACTTTGTTTACAACAATTACTGTTCTATCTTTAGGAATATGAAATAATTTTTCTGAATTATCTGAGAATTGAATTATTAATTTAGAATAAGGATCGTTTAGAGATTTGTATAAAATTCCTTTATCGCCAATTGATTGAGACCAAGTCGAACCTTGTAAAAATGAAATTGCTTCAAATTTAATGACATGATAAGAAAAAACCATTCTTTTAATGTTTTATTTATTTGAAGAATTTGTCTATTTGTTCTCTATACTTGAAAGTTAACCTTCCAAATTCCGCAAAATCTTCTGCCGATGGATACTTCATCCTCATTGCATATTGATTTACAAAAACAGATAATGCGCTACCAATAATTAGATTGTAAACACCATCTGCCAAATTTTGTGAATAGGGAAATGCTAT
The DNA here is from genome assembly GCF_025699065.1 of Nitrosarchaeum sp. Taxonomy (NCBI): domain Archaea; kingdom Thermoproteati; phylum Nitrososphaerota; class Nitrososphaeria; order Nitrosopumilales; family Nitrosopumilaceae; genus Nitrosarchaeum; species Nitrosarchaeum sp. Next base: position 155,622 of record NZ_JAILWF010000004.1, read on the forward strand.
TTTAATAAAAGGAAGATAAGTTTCTGTCTGTGAGATCATTAATTTAACATTCTTTTCTACATACTCTTGAACATCATCTGGAATTGCCATATTGTTTACTCATTGTAATTTCTTATAATGTTTTATTAACACATCTCTAAATTAAGCATCTTTTATGTTATTTTTGTCAGATTTTATTCATCTGTTCTAGTTATTTTCTATATCATTTTTAAAATTAAGACGAATAATCAAATAGACACATAAATAACCTAATTCCATTTTTTTTATGAAAAAAATTGAAGCAATAATCAAGCGTTCAACATACCCTATAATTATCAGTGAATTAAGTAGTATGGGATATTCAATTATTGATAAACGAAATCTAGAAGATAGTAAAATTTTTGATAAACAATCAGGTGCAAAAGCTGGTTCAACTAATGTTAAAGCAATTCCACTTTCCAAAATCGAATTGGTTGTTTTAGAAAAAGATGCAAGACAAGTTATTAATTTAATTTCTAAGAAATCTGGTTTTTCTGAAAATCAAGGAGGCAAAATCTTCATTTCAGAAATGGAAGAAGTTGTAGATATGAATACACTTAGTGCACAACATGATCTTGAATCTGATAAAGTCTTTTTCTCTTCCAAACCAAAAACTAAGAGAAGCAGACTAGTTCCACTCCATAAGTTTACATTAATAAAACTTGAAAAAATATATGAAGATAATAAAGAAAAATTACAGTCAGATTACAGAATTAAATCATTTAGTAGTTTTGTTAATTATTGTATTATGGGATATCTTCCAACTATTGAAAAACAACTAAAACATTCTACAATTGTTTATGAAAACAATTTTCATGATTTTTAGTTAAATTGTTTCTTCTCCTTCCTTTCCTGTTCCAATATCTATAGCACGTAATATTGGTGAAACAAAGATCTTTCCAACACTTCCTTTTGTTTTAATAATATTGATAACTTCCTCTTCTTTACTTTCTGGAATGATTACTACTATGACATATTTTTCACTGAATTGAGGTTGAAATATGGCACTTCCTTTAGATGCATGAATTTCTGCTGGGGGGTTTTTTCCTCTTCCCCTGACTTTACCTACTGTCAAACCACCAATCTCAATTTTTCTTAAAGCCTCACTTATTGCCATTACGTCATTATTTCCTAATAGTGCTTCAATTCTTAGCATTTGATATTTCTAAAAGGTTTTTCACAAATAATAGTTTCAGATTTTGATAATCAAGTGATAATCAAATGGTTAGCTAATTTCGTTATTATTATTTAGTTTTAGAACTTGAAAACTAACATGCCAATAGATACAGGTGATACCGCATGGATGCTTGTAGCTGGAAGTTTAGTTCTTTTAATGATACCTGCCCTTGGACTTTTTGAGTCGGGATTATTGAGAAAGAAAAATGCCGTATCTGTTTTTATGCAAATCTTTTTTGGATTAGCTTTACTTAGTGTAATGTGGTTTGTTTTTGGATTTAGTTTATCATTTGGCCCTGATGAATCAGGTGGATTTATTGGAAATATGGATTGGGTGTTTCTAAAGGGAGTTCCATGGGATGAAGCGCTTGATTATGCACCAACTATTCCAGGTGTATTGTTTGTAAAATTTCAATTGATGTTTGCTGCAATTACACCATTGCTGCTAACTGGTACTATTGCAGAAAGAATGAAATTTAGTTCATTTATCATATTCATAGCTTCTTGGTCTATTCTAATCTACTATCCACTTGTTCATTGGGTATGGGGAGGTGGTTGGTTAGCAGAACTTGGTGTTGTTGATTTTGCAGGTGGAATAGTTATTCATACAAGTGTTGGAATGGGTGCACTAGCTGCAGCCATAGTACTTGGTCGTAGAAGATTTTTTGGTCCAGCAATTGAAATTCCTCACAGTATTCCTTTAGCAGTAGTAGGTTCATCACTCCTTTGGTTAGGTTGGTTTGGATTCAATGCAGGTAGTGCATTAGCTTCTGGTTCTTTAGCAGGCAATACAGTCATTGTAACTCACATGGCATCTTCAGTATCTGCACTTATTTGGGTTGGATTATCATGGATGAGAACCGGTAAACCTTCTGTCGTTGCAGCAGTTAATGGTGCTATTGCAGGTCTTGCAGGAATCACGCCAGCATCAGGATTTGTTAGTGTAGAACATTCTTTCGTTATTGGTATAGCAATTGGTATAGCATCCTATTCTGGAATTATAATCTTCAAAGAAAAACTAAAGATAGATGATGCACTAGATGTTAGCTCAGTTCACGGTGTTGCCGGAATTATTGGTTCTCTTTCAATTGGACTCTTTGCTAGTAAATTAGTTAATCCAGCTGGACCAAATGGATTACTATTTGGCAATCCTGATCAATTAGGAATTCAAGCAATAGGAGTTGGTGTAGCAGCAGTTCTTGGTTTTTGTGGAACATGGATAATTATGAAAATTTTAGATTTCTTAATTGGAGTTAGAGTATCGCCCGAAGTTGAAGATGCGGGATTAGATATTAGTGAACATGCAGAACGAGCATATGCTGATGAGGAAGAATTCAAGTTAGATATGGATACATATGTAGATGATTTAGAAGACAAAAAAGAATTTTTCTTTAATAAAAAAAAATCTAAATAATTTATAAAATTTCTGATATATTTTATATACTCAAAATCGATCACAATTTTGTGAGATCTACTCCTTCAAAAAACCAATCTAATACTCAAAAAGAAAAAACACGTAGTATAACTTATCGTCTGCCGTCTAAAATTATTGATGAATTAGAAACAATAGCAATGAATAACAAAACTTCACAAAACGTTTTGGTAAAACAAATTCTTGAAAAATATGTAAATTGGGATCGATTTGGTGATAAAATTGGAATGATTCCAATTCCAAGAGGAATCTTGGATTCATTAGGTGCTGAAATGAATGGAGATGATATTAATGAAATCATTAAATCCGTTTTACCAATTATCAAAGATACAGTTCTTTTTATGAAAGGAAAATATGATTTGAAACGTTGTATTGAAACATTAGAAGATTATATGCGTGCATCAGGAATGAAATCAGATCATCGAATTGAAGGAGATTTACATCATTTTATTATTCAACATGAATTGGGAATGAATTGGTCATTTTTTACAGAACAACTACTAAAAGAGATTTTTATTCAGTTTATGCCAAACAAAAATATTAGATTTCAAACTACAAAAAACACAGTAATTGCAACAATAGCACTTGGTTCAGATTTTAATGAACATGATTATTGATTTTTGTTTATACAATAGAAATACATTTTACATAATTTTTTAAATTTAACATGATTTTTCAAATTTAGAATATACTTTTTCTTTTGTATTTTTTACGCAATAATTATAATTCATATTTTCAATTGATCTTTAAAAAAACATTAATTCTACATAATTTCAAATTAATGTTATGATATTAACTGGAGTTTTTACTTTTGACTGATTTAAATTTGAAAGTATTTGGAAAAATCACTACAAAAGAAATCATAGGAGCCTTTCCTCCTGCTATTGATACAAAAAAATTATTAGAAAATGAATATGAAAACTTGATTAATCAACTTGAATTTAAAACTAAAAATGATTTAAAAAAATTATTAGAACAACAACAAAGCGCAAATAAACAAATCAATAGTAGACCTGGCGCTATGGCCTTGGCACACGATAAAATTCGATTATATACAGAATATAATCAAAAATACATGCAAATCATTACTGACAAATTATACTCTTAATTCTGTTTTTTTCTCTTTTTCAATCTTTTTGTAGATTTTTGACTTTTTCGAATTAATAATGAAATAATTGCTCCTGCTGGAATTCCAATTATTGTTCCAATGCTTACATACGGAGCTATGAAGAAATCTCCAACCCATATTCCACCATCTGTTGTTAATTCCATAAATGTTCTAGGACGTAATATGACAGAAATAGCCTGAGATTCTATTTTTTCTTCTCCTACATCATCAGTATATCTAACTATGATGTTAAATGGTATTTTGTATTCTGTATTTACTTCTTCAATTGGAGAAATAATTCTTGAATTAATAATTATTGGAGAATTTTTTTGGATATTTGAAAATGAATGTAATGTTTCTCCTCTAAATTGAATATCTTTTGGAGGAATTATCTCAACATTGACATTTGAAATTTCTATATCTTTAGAAACTATTTCGACAACAAATGGAAATTCAGCATTTGTAAAAATTGCTTCTGGTGTAATTGTATGAATTATTACACTTGGTTCATTCTTCACAATTATTGGTATTGCAATATCATAAGTACTTGGCTCTTGTGGTTCTTTGTTATTACTTACTAAAACCTGTGAATATTTTACGTTAAGAAAATGTATTCCTGGATTAACATCTGATGAAATCTTAAAATCTATACTTCCTCCAAATGAACTACCTTGAGATAATTTCTTTATTGTTATAATATTATCTAAAACTGGAATCATTGAATTATCTTGACTAGTAAAGATAAATGAAATATCTTGTTTGTCTTCCCAACCATTATTTTTTATTAATACTGAAATCGAGGCTATTCTTCCAACTATTGCTTCATCTGGATGTGTTATTTGAATATCTGTGCTTCCTTCCATACTCTGATTTATGGTCTCTCCATATGCGCTTGATACTAGACCAAAAAATCCTAAAAGAAGCAGAGACATAACCTTGATGAATTTCATATTTTCACCTGAAATTATTATTGTAACATCACTATTCTATGTTATTATGGGCTTTATAGTAAAAATACAAAAAGTTTGCAAATACATATGAAACTAAACATCTTGAATAATACAATTAATTTCTAACGTAAACTCTTTAAGACCTATTTGAGAAAATTCTAATTATGAAGCCGTTTGTATTATGGATGACTGGTTTACCATGTTCTGGAAAGACTACAATTGTAAAAGAACTCCAAAAAGACATCCCAAATCTAGCTATGCTTGATGGAGATGAACTAAGAGAGTGGTTTTCACCTAAAGATTTTTCCAAAGCAGGTAGAGATGAGCATAACAAAAAAGTTGCACATTTAGCAAAATTGTTGTTAAAACATGGGGTTCCGTCTGCAGTATCTTTGGTTTCTCCATACAAAGAAAATAGAGATAATGCGCGAGAGATCATTAATTCAGGTGATCAATTTGCTGAGTGTTACATTAAATGTTCAGTTGAAAAATGTGAACAAAGAGATGTCAAAGGAATGTATGCTAAAGCCAGAAAAGGTGAGATTAAAGGATTTACAGGAATTGATGATCCCTATGATGCTCCACAAAATCCGGATTTACTAATAGATACAGAACATGAACAATTGACTGATAGTACTAACAAAATAAAGGATTTTCTTAAAAAAAGAAATCTAATTTAGTTTTTTAAATTCTTCAACTATTTGATCATGAATTATACCATTAGTTACTAAAATTCCATTTTTATGATTTACAATTTTGTTATTGTATGTGATATCATTTCCTGCCATGTCAGTCATTTTTCCACCTGCTTCAGAAATTAAACAATAAGATGCAGCTGAATCCCATTCTTTCATTTTATCTGTCATAGTTATGTATGCTTCAGCTTCTCCAGAACTAATCTTTCCTACTTTTAATGAGCTTCCAATACTAGTGAAGTCTTTAATTCCTAATTTTTTAATAAACATTTTTTCTTTTTCTGAAAGATGATGTCTTGAACCAACTGCCTTGCATTTTGAGAGATCTGATATTTTTGTAACTGATATCTCCTTCCATTTGCCTTCTGAAAATTTAAAAGCACCACATCCTTTTTGTGCTGCAAAAATTGTTTTTTCTGTTGGCCATCCTATAACACCAATAATTGGTTTTTTATTTTTAATTAATGCAATCATGACTGTAAATTCTCCAGTTTTATCTATGAAATCAGAAGTACCATCAAGAGGATCAACTATCCAAATAATTTCTTCTGATAATCGTTTTTGATCATCTTTATCTTCTTCTGATAAAATTTTATGATTAGTTTTTGATAAAATAGTCTTAATGATCTCATTACTTTTTAAATCAGCTTCAGTAATAGGCGAGTCATCACTTTTTGTGAATGTTTCGTACTTGTTTTTGTATATCTCTAAAATTGAATTTCCAGCCTCATTTACAGCTTCAATAGCTACATCTAGTTCTGGCATTTTATCTAAAATTGGAATATTTTTCAATGAAAATTACCTAGGTTGTTAATTCCGGTTTTAATGTCCAAACAACTCCTAGGACAATAAATGGAATAGACATTATTCCGATAATTCCAAGTATGATGTTAAATTGAGATTCTGATACTTGTGGATTATTTACAATCCAAGGTAATGGGAGTGTAATTACTACCCAAATTATTCCTAATAAAATAATTAATTTTACTTTTTTCTTTCTATCCGTCATCATTTTCATTACTCATTAAACAGTATTAAAGCCATGTGAATTTTATTTAATCGATTCTCCACCGTCAACTGCAAGAATTGCGCCTGTAGTCCATGTAGCATCATCAGATGCAAAATATAAAATTGCTTTAGCTACTTCTTCTGGTTTACCTATTCTACCTATAGGGTGTTCGTTATCCATAAACTCTCTGTCTTTTTGAGTTTTTAAAAATGGTTTTGTCATATCAGTATCTACAACACCAGGACAAATACAATTAACTCGAATTTTGTCTTTTGCATATTCCAATGCCCAACATTTTGTAAGAATAATTATTCCAGCTTTTGATGCAGAATATGCATCAGCATTAAATCCTTGATAGGCTTTTAATCCTGCATCTGATGAAATATTAATTACTGATCCTGCTGTTTTCCGTAGATGAGGAATAGCTTCTTTTGTAAATCTAAATTGTCCTGTGAGATTCACATCTAATACTTCATTCCACTCTGATTCATCAATTTCATGTAACTGTTTTATTTTTGGGAATATTCCTGCATTATTTATCAAAATATCTAACTTACCGAATTTTTTAATCGTTTGTTCTACTACTTTTTTGACATCATTTTCATTTCTAATGTCTGCTGTTATTCCTATTGTATTTGCAAGTTGACTAGTAGCTTTTTCTAATCGTTTTGAATCTTTTGCTGTTATTACTACATTTGCACCATTTTCTACAAAAATTTTTGCAGTAGCAAAACCAATACCTCTACTCCCGCCAGTTATGATAGCAACTTTTCCAGTTAATTTCAATATTTTATTCAATGAATTTCGTAATTTATAGCAGTATAAACATAGAAAAAATTATTCATAAATTTTAAAACTTGTTAATCATTAGTAAAACCAAATTTTATTTTACGAGTTAATTTGTCTTGTATTTTTTAAAATCAATATTAAAATTATTTTTTGTATCTGAATTTCTAAAACATGTTCTATGACTAGATAAAAATCTTATAAAGAGATATAAATTATTATAATTTTTTGTATTAAATCTTAAATAGTTAAAGTAACTATAAGAATTAATGCCGAAGGATATAATTCCTATCGACTAAAACTGCGTTGCCCCGCAGAACAGAAAAGGCATTCAGGCGTTTTAACGACCTGTCCACGAGGGGAAATCTCTCAGAGTTCTGCAGTAAAGGGGTAAACGCCTTTACTTTTCAATAATATACACTGATACCGAACCTAATTCATTTCCATTTGGGTTAATTTCAATTTGTATTTTTTGAGATGTAGGAATTGTAATTTCTTTTTGGCCATCATAATCCCACGTATAATATTCAGATATTCCTGTTTGATGTAATGTTCCATTTAATTTGAAATTTTCCGAAAAGTCATAATTTTCTCCTTTTAATAAAATATTTAGAGATTGAGGACTATCACCATTTGGAATAAATTTTAAAATATAATTTCCTTCATTGATTGTGAATGTATTAGAATAAATTCCATTCTTGTATAAATTAGGATCTGCTAAGGTTATATGAAAAACCGTATTATTACTAATCTTCTCAGAGGAATTAAAAGACAATCCTATAACAACTATGATCAATATTATTGGAATTATAATTATTATTTTATTCATTTAATTTCAATAATCAAATCCATTATAAAAATAAATTATAACTCCAATGCTTCTTTCAAACCTTTGTATCTATTTCTGATAGTTACCTCTGTTACACCCGCAGAAACTGCAATATCTTTTTGAGTTTTATTTTCACCATTTATGACACAGGATAAATACAATGCAGCAGCAGCTAGTCCCATGGGATCTTTTCCTGCAGAAAGTTCAATTTTTGCCGCTTGATCTAAAATTTCTACTGCTTTTCTTTTTGTTTTTTCAGACAAACCTGCAATACTAGATATTCTTGATACACATTTAACAGGATTAACAACTGGCATCTTTAAATCTAATTCTCTTAATAATAATCTATAACATCTTGCAATATCTTTTCTTTTGATATTAATTCCGTTTGAAACATCTGTTAGTGTTCTTGGGGTTTCTGTATTTCTACATGCTGCATAAAGAGATGCTGCAATTAGACCAGGAATTGAACGTCCTCTAACAAGACCCTTATCTAGAGCTTTTCTGTAAATGTATGCAGTTTTTTCAATAACAGCATCAGATAATGCAAGTTTTGTTTTTAGTCTATCTAATTCGCTAAAGGCTTGTCTGAAATTTCTATCAGCTGGTTCATGAACCTGACTTCTATTGTCCCATGTCCTAAGTCTTTCAATTGTACTCTTCATAGAGGCAGAAAGTGGTTTTCCTGTAGCATCTTTGTTTAAAGGATTGATGATAGTTGCAAGACCCATATCATGCATTGCCAAAGAAGTAGGCGTACCTGTTCTAGTTCTATTGTCTCCTTCATCTTTTGAAAATGCTCTCCATTCAGGTCCTTCTTGCTCAATTCTATCTGTAGTAACAAAGCCACATTTGGAGCAAAACATCTCACCGGTATTAGAATCTGTTAAAAAAACTCCCTTGTTACAACGTTGACATCTGACTCCAGAACCAACACTTTTAGTCATAAATTCAGAAATTCATCTTCATTCTATGCTTAAAAAGATTTGAAAAATTGGGTATTTTTTGTTAATTTATCCCAAAAAAAATATTTAAATACAATTTTTTTATCCACACAAGCATATAATGGTAAAATGTCCTCTATGCGGAGAATCGCTAAACAGCAATTCTGTGATTCAAAATCACATACAAAAAATCCATCCACAGAGAGTATCTGTCCTAAATCTTTAGGTATAGCATACTCTTGTTAGTTATATTTTATTTACTGTTAAGCAATATTTACACCTGAAATTAAGTACAAACTATATAATCAAACCTATTGTCAAACTTACAAAATAAATGGAATAGGCAACAAAAACCTGGAATTACAGATAAAATTAGTGATGCCATTAATCCTAAAGGAGCTTTAAAACCAAAAATTCAAAATGGAATTAAAAAATTGCAAGCACAAATTGCTAAACTTGATTCAATGCTTGTAAAATTAAATGAAAGAGATAGTAAGCTTTTCAAAAGAATTGTTGAAGCAACTCAATCACACGATGTGAATACTAGTAGGGTTTTATCAAAAGAACTAGTTGAGGTAAGAAAAACCACTAAAATTCTAAGCAATGCAAGAATAGCATTAGAACAAATCGAATTAAGATTAACAACTTATCATGATCTTGGTGACACAGTAGTTACTATCATGCCTACAATAGGTTTGATGAAAAATCTAAAATCTTCTCTTGTAAAGTTTATGCCAAGTGCAGATAAAGAAATCACTCAGATGGCTCAAATGCTGGGTGGATTTATGACAGATAGTTTTTCAAGCGATGCTACATTTGGAATGGATGAAACAACTAATTCTGAATCTGAAAAGATTTTGCAAGAAGCTGCAGCAGTAGCTGAAAGTTCTGTTGGAACTAGATTGCCTTCAACACCTACAAATACCATGGCTTCAAAAAGTAACTTCTATTAACTTTCTATAGATTCTCTAGATTCTTTAATTTTCTTAACTCTATTACCTTCATTATCGATTATCCTATCAATCCCTGCCAATCTATCTCTTAAATTATTGATAATTGAGCCTACTTCATCTGCTTCGTTTTCAACTTGTTGTCTTTTATGAGCTAATTCTTTAATTCCTTTATTTTCCTCTTCGATGTATTGACTTACTTTCTGTAATTTTTCCTTCAAATTTTTAATATCAACTGATTCTTCTTCAATATCTTTCTCTAAGACAGTTCGTTTATCCTTCAAATTTTTAATCATTAGACCTACATAATCAATAGCTTCTTCCAATTTGACCCGTTTATCCATCAGTTCTACAATACCAATCTCTCCTACTGTTTCATTAGATGAACTTTCATTAGATTTCATATTTGCATGTTCTACAATTCTCTCTTCAATAGCTTCCCCACCCTCATCTTTTTTGAATTTATCAAACATTTTACCATCTATTTTCAAAATGGGAATAAAAAGTTACTATGAATCTCAAAGCTGACCTAGTGACTGATTTTTTGTTCATTTAAAAAATCTACGTCAATTCTCATAAAATCAAATTTCTGTATTTCCTTATGTAATTTTTTAATAGAATAAGATCCATGGTTTGAGAACTATGATACAAAGTATTTGATGAATCGTCTTATCTAGACATATCAATGAAATGTAAATATTGTTTTATTGGGTTACTCTAATCCTATCGATGATTTAGCATGTTTTTATTTAAAATGATATTCATTTTTTAATTACAGATGATTTTTAATGATAATTTATCCCAAAAAAGTCAATAATTCTCATTTTTATGATTAATCTTTGCCAAAAACCTGTTTCAGTATCGTTCTTTATATATCAAAATTAACCAAAAATCACCAAAAACCATTAGAATAATTGAAAACTTTGGTAAGAAGAATTTTTTCTGGAATTTTTAAAAAAATTAAATTTTTACATTAAATTATTAGGCATGAGAAAAATTGAAATTTTCTCTGATTTTAGTGATTTTGCCAAAAATTACTTGTTTTATGGGATGAAATACCTGTTCCGCTTTGTGTTCCGCTTTAAAGTTTCAAAATGTTCCTCATTAACCAAGTAACTCTATACTAATCCATGTCAAAACAACAATACAGGTCCGAAATGGGCATAATGGGTGATATCCTTGATGTTACTGCCGATGGTGGTCGTTCTGGAGTCATTGTATCTGCAATATCTCGCAAAGCCAACCTATCTCACTACGCAGTACTAGACAAATGTGAGAAACTGGTAGAAGCAGGCTTAGTCGAGTCAGTCAAAAACGACAGGAATAGAGTCTTCCTAATTACCGAGAAGGGACTTCAATTTTTCCAGGAATTCAAGAGATTCCAGGGACTTGTCGAAAGTATGAATTTGAGGTACTAGCCATGAACCCAGAATTGGTTCTGACTCCCGTAGAAGAGTCTCTTCGAGAAGATGGAATGCTTTTTGTAAGGACTGATAGTATCCTCGAAACAATGGTTAAGACGCCTTTGATAATTGCTGGCTTAATTATTGCTATAATCGTGATGCCTATTCAGACCTCATTCAGCTCTACTCGAACTCTTGAACTTATCATTTATTCAGATGGCTCTACACATGTATCAAGACAGATAGACGTAGATCCATTAGAGCCTGACTTTGAGCTTGATCTATTTGGCCAATCAATAGATAATTTTGTTGCGATTGGTGATACTGGATTTTTACTATCTGAAGAAATAATTGGAAATAAAGCAATCATAGACAAATTTGGGTCTGCAAGTATAACAATTGATTATGATGTTCATGATTTAATTTCTAAAGAGGGTCGAGTTTGGACATTCTCATTTAATTCTCCATCTGATTACACTTTACTAATGCCAAAAAATTCTGTTATAGTTGGAATGAGTGGTTTACCAACTAATATGGAAATAGTAGATGACCAACCAAAACTTGAACTTTCTGCAGGATTATCTGAAATAAACTATATCTTTTCATCCATAAATCCTACTCCTAATCCAACAATTCCAAATGAATCATTATTTAGTTATTCTACCGCTGCAATTATTGCCGGTCCAATCATAGCAGCAATTACTGGTGCTGTAATTATACTAAAAAGAAAACAAGCAAAATCTTCTACATTCATAACACAATCAGAATCTACTTCGGAAAAACAATCCGAAGCTACATCAGTTGATACCGAAACTATATTCAATTTTAGACCTGAAATGCGAGAAGATGATAAAGAAATTATAAAATTTATTTCTGATAATGGAGGTCAAGCATTAGAAAGTGAATTAAGAAAGAAATTTCTTCAACCAAGAACTACTATGTGGAGAGCTGTAAAAAGATTAGAGCGACTAGGTGTAATTGAAATTGATAAAAAAGATCTACAAAATTTAGTAAAACTGAAAAAAGATCTGGAGGAAGAAAAATGAATAAAATAACCTCATTTGCATTATTGATTTTAGTATCTAGTTTAGTTTTAGGTGGCGTAACCCATACTGCTCAAGCAGAAACTGATCCATCAATTCTACTAAAAATTGCAAAGCAAGCACAAAGACAACTTGAAAATCAAATGAATAAAGATGTATCAGATAAAACAAAACAACTTTTCAAAGAAGGTACACAAGAAATTAGGAATTTAGAAGAATCTATTAAAAACAACGATACAGATTCCGCCAAAAACCAATTTCTTTCTGTAATGAGAATTTTCAAAGAAATCTCTCAACAACTATCAAACGTTAAATCTACACAACCCGAAATGGTTACTCTTAAAGCTCCAACCAAAGATCCTTCGGTTGATCTTAAAAGAATGCAAGATTATACTAATAATCTCAAAATAATTGCTAAAAAATATAGTACATCAATTGACTTTTCTGAATTAGATAATCTATTTGTCTCTGCAAGAAAACAAATTTCTGATAAACATTTTGATGATGCAATAGAAACAATTGGTAAAATTAAACAAATTACTGTAGATTTGAATAATAAAATCCGTGAATATGCTTCCCAACAAGAACAATCACGTGCAAGAGCATACGCCCAAACATATTTAGAACAACTTGATAGATTGATTGAAAATGCAAAAAGTCAAGGATTATCTGAAAACATCATAGAAAAACTTGAAACTGCTAAAGAAAATCTTTCATCAACAACCGATCCACAAGAAATAATCAAACAAATAAGAGAAATTATATCAATTAAAGAACAATTTGAATTAACAAAAAATGATCGATTAGAATCTCGAGTCATGCAAATTGAAAAAACACTACTTAATCTATCTAACTCCGACAAAATAAGTAAATCTAAAATTGATGAAGCAAAAAAAACAATTCAAATAATTAAACGTAATTTAGCTACAGGTGAATTTGAAAAAGCAAATGAATTACTTCGTTCATTAGCAGCTTTATTGAATATGACTCAAAACTAATCATTCTTATCATAAACTTCATATACATTTTGCAAACAGAAATTATCATGGCTTCTAAAGCAATTACTGTTGGAGTAGGGATTCCAATGATCATAGTAGGAGCTTTGATGGCATGGTTATGGGCTCCATTTCAAAATGGCATGCAAAACACAATAGAATTCGTTGGAAGTCTGATAGGAATTTTAGGTGTAGTTTTCTTTATTTCTGGTTTATTTTATACAAAAGAACCTGTAATGCACTAATCAAAACTCATTGAATAAATAATGAAAAAATACACCAATATTACTTGAAAGTTAGATTATTTGAAATATTTACATCAGTTGAAGGAGAAGGAATTCTTTATGGTACAAAAACACTTTTTGTTAGATTAGCTGGTTGTCCATTTACTTGTTTTTATTGTGATACAAAAGAATCTCTTCCACTAGATTCAGGTAATGAATATTCAATTGAAGAAGCATGCAAATTAATTGATTCTAATCTTAAAAATCAAACATATAAAGTAAATTTTACAGGAGGTGATCCATTAATTCAACATAATGCAGTAGCTGAACTTGCAAAATATATTCAAACTAAAAAAATCCCAACATATCTAGAATCATCATGCTTTGATTCTGATAGATTTAATCATGTATTGCCATTTTTTGACATTATTAAAATAGAATTTAAAACAAAAGATTCGGATTTTGTAGATTCTAAACACTATGAAAGATTAATTGAAAATGCAATGAAATGTCTTAAATCATCAGTAGCATCTAAAAAAACTACATATGTCAAAATAGTTGTAAGCTCTAAAACCAAATTAGAAGATTTTAAAGATTTAGTTAATAAAATATTTCAAAATATTTCAAAACATGATGTTGATGGATTTATCATACAACCTACATATGGCATTGCAGAGCCCTCTTTAGAATTATTACTAAATTTGTATGATATAGTTTATCCATATTATATTGATGTAAAAGTAGTACCACAGCTTCACAAATTTATTGGAGCCCCATAATCTTGGTACCTACCTAAAAACTAGATTAGGTTCAAATACTAGAAAAAATCATTCAAAATATCAGATGGATAAAGAACGCGTAAAAAAACTTGTTCGGGAATTAATTATTGAAATTGGAGAGGATCCTACTCGTGAAGGTCTTAAAGATACTCCAGAAAGGATTGCAAATATGTATGAAGAAATTTTTGATGGTTATGAATCTGATTCGGAACTATCAGTACAATTCTCTGAAGATTCTGATGTAGTAGTTGCACGGAATATTCAGTTTTATTCAATGTGTGAGCACCATATGTTGCCATTTTTTGGAAAAATTCACATAGCATATTCTCCCAATGGTAGAGTCTTTGGAATCTCAAAACTGGTACGTTTAGTTGAAAAATACTCAAAAAGATTACAAATTCAAGAACGATTAACCAAGAATATAGCTGATGAGCTATTCGCTCAAGGTGTAAAAGGAGTAGTAGTTTTAGCTGATGCAGAGCACTTTTGTATGAAAATGCGTGGTGTTAGAAATAATGCAACTCTTACATCATCTGCGTATAGAGGAATTTATGAAAATAAAGAAGAAAAAGAGAGTATTATGACTATGATTAGACGACGTACTCCTGAGACATCTCTATAGATTCTGAAAAATTAAATAATCAATCTTTTAGATAAAACTCATGGGAGCACATCCTAATGTTCACGTTCCAAAAGAATCATGGCCTAATTGGACGTGGTATGCAATTGAGTTTGGAATTGTAATTGCAATTTCAATGTTAGTTTCAAGAGAAATTACCAATTCTATAGAAGGATTAACTCCAGAAATCCAAAATTATGTATTTATGGGAATTGTTGGTGGAATATTCTTTATTTGGTATCTAATTATTAGAAACTTTGTCTTCAAAAAGAAAATTCTTGATAACAAATACTAGACTATTTTAGATATTTTGTTTTATCTGTAATTCCTGCTTTTTGAAATGCTATTTTTCTATTATTACAAGATTCACAAATACCACAGTGATTATTTTTATTAGAATAACAACTCCATGTTTTAAAGATTGAATCTCCTAAAGTTTTCATGCCATTTTGTATTAAATCACTTTTTGAAAGGCCTTCTTTGTATGGTGACCATATTTTGATACTTTTTCGTAATCCCAAGTTTATTCCATCAATTTCTCCCTGATTAAATGCAGACTCTAATTTTTTGGCAAATATTGGCCTGCAATCAGGATAGTGATTATCGCCAGTATGTGCACCATATGCTACAAATGATGCATTTAGAGTAAATGCCCATGCAGAAGCTATTGAGAGAAAGACTGCATTTCTAATTGGAACAACAATAGAATAATCAAACTTGCTTGGAATTTTCCTTTTCGAACTAGTTAAAACATTAGAGTCACCATACAATTCTTTCATAAAACCAATATCAATAATTTTATGTTGTTTCAATCCAAATTTTTTAGCAAAAGTCTTTGCAGCATTAATCTCTCTATTAGCTTTTTGACCATATGAAAATGTAATTCCATAAAGTTCATACTTTGATTTTAGATAACTGGCAACACAAACTGAATCTATTCCGCCACTAAACACAATAACAGCTTTTTTCATAATTTTTCAGATTATTTTTTTATTATTATTGCACCATTACTTGGTTTACAAATTATCGTTTGACATTTTGTATTTGCAGATGCAAATCCTTTTGACATAGATAGAGCAATTTTTTTTAAATTGGTATTACTTTTTGAAAATGCAATCACTGAAGGACCTGCTCCACTTATTGTTACACCAAGTGCTCCTGCTTTGAGTGCATTTTCTTTTACCTTGCTAAATCCTGGGATCATATGTTGTCTCGCAGGCTCTACAATTACATCTTTAATGGAATTACCTATTAAATCAGGATCTTTTTTCATAAATCCTGCAACAATTGCTGCAGCATTTGACAAATTTACAACACTATCAGTTAATCTTACTTTTTTGGGAATTACACCTCGAGATACTTTTGTTTTCTTTTTTGGAACTTCTAGTTTTGGGACTGCTATACACATTCTTAGATTCATTGGAGGTTCAATCTTGATTACATTTAGAGGATCTGTTCTAACTATTACAAACCCACCTAATACTGATGCTGCAACATTATCATAATGAACAGAACCTGCACTAGCTTTTTCTCCAAACCCTGCAAATTCTACAAGTGTATTATCATCTAATTTTAATTCAAACATTTGATTAAATGCAATTACTGCTGCTGCTGCTGAAGCTGCACTACTTCCCATCCCAAATCCAGCTGGTACTCCTTTTTTGATTTTAATTTCTACACCATCTTTAATTTTAAATTTTTTTAACATATTTTTAATTACTAACCCTGCAGTATTATTGTCGGGATTTGTTGGAATGTTGTCTTTAGTAACTATGGTAACACCACTATTTTTTTTTGTTAATGTGATTTCGTCAAAAAAAGCATCAACAGCTAATCCAAATACATCAAAACCTGGTCCTAAATTTGCTGTAGATGATGGTGCTTTTACAGTTACCGTTGATGCCAACTAATCTTCTACCTCTTCACCCAAGTTAAGAATTCTGCTTAATGCTCCCTCTAAATTTATCAATCCTTCTCCAGTAGTATTCGAAAAAGGAATCAATCCTTGAGCAAATCCCCCAAGATTTAGGCCTCTCAGAATATTAGTAGTTAAACTATATGTTTCTCCATCTGCCTCTTTAGCAATAGCATTTTCTAATAATTTTAAATTACCTGACCATTCAAGAATATCCTTTAGTTTAGAGCCTATTAGATCTGTTTTTGTAATAATGTTAATTGTTGGCAAGTTTAATCGTAATCTTATTGATGTTGCAAGAAGTGCAATTGATACAAAATTTATTGGTGTAGTAATTAAAGCACCGTCAAAAAGAAATATGTTCATTTTTTCTTCAGACAAGATATTCTCTGTAACAAAACGACCACTAGAACGATATGCAAACAACTCAATTTGACCTGGAGTATCTACAATTAGATAATCTGGATTCACTTTACCAATTTGTTCTTGGATCTCATCAATTTTGGACGCAATCAGATCGTTTGCCATAACTACAGCACCATTTGGGCCTAGCTCGTATTGTTGCATTATATCTACAATGTCAACATAATCTCTAACATCAATATCGCATGTATAAGGTAAATCTCTAACACCGGGATCCAAATTCAATACAGAAGCAAATATGCCATTTTTCGTGTAATAATCATATAGTTTTGATGTTAAAAGAGATTTTCCAGCACCTGCTGTTCCAGTTACAAAAATTGTTTTCAATACTGACTAAACTATCTTTCTTGGCTTATATTTCAAACTAGTTACTTTTCATTAAAACCCAATAATAAATGCCAAAATGGTAATCACTAATCAATTAAAATTCCACTTTAACTATAACCAGAAACAATCTACCAAATTTGTGAATAATATGTCAATTGATGAAAAAGAGGCATATCTAAAAGAATTAGTTATGAAATCATTAAAAGAAAAAAACTTTTCAGATCATGATCTTTTAGATACATTATTTGCTGAAGTTAAGCAAGAAATTCAACAAAATACTAACAATTCCTGTTGATATTTTATAGATTTTCAAAATCTGTGCCTAGAAATAGGCATTTAATCTTTTGAATGATATTGACTCAACTTTCATATTTGAATCTAAAAAAAAATCATCAATGAACTGGAGAATAATTGCCATTCCGGCTACTCTTATTCCTATTTTCATCATAGCAATTCAATTTGATATTAAATTTGAGGATGTCTTGGCAATTGGAGTTATTCCTTTTGTATTAGCTGTAATTGCCATGATGATAAAACTAGGTCTTCAAGGAATAAAATTTGCATATATTTCACACAAATATCTTGGAAAATTTGATTCATTTTGGAAGTTAAGCGGAGTCAGAATTGGAAGTGAGTTTATCAAATTTACTACTCCGATGTTTGTTGGTGCAGAATTTATTGTAATTTATTATTTGCATAAAAAAGGAGTTGCACCTTCTAAATCAACTTGGATTGCAATAATGGATATAGTTACTGAAGTTTTTGCAGGAGGTTTGTTGTCAATTATAGCAGGTATTATTGCATTGATGCATGGAGCATATGTTATAGGTGCTCTAATTTTGGGAATTAGTATCACTATAACTTCATTATGGATGGTTTTATTCTTTTTATCATCGAGAAGAACTTTTCAAGTTCCAAAAATACTTGTTAATTTAACAAAGCGATTTGGTAAAGAAAAAGGAGCAAAATACATTGATCAAACAAATTCATGTATGGAAGAAGTTTGTACAATGAGCAGAAAAAATCTTAGAACAACAGAATCAAAAAAAGTTTTTACAATATCTTTCCTATTCTCACTTGCATCTTGGTCATTTTATGGAATATCTTTTATGATAATTGCAATGGGAACAGGATACATTGTTGGTATTTTTGATTCAATCATGGCTGTAATGGGTGCAAATGCAATTGCTAATTTGCCAATAACAGTAGGTGGTTCTGGCTTGGCAGAGTTTGGAATTATTGCATATCTGAATAATTTGGATCCATTTAATCTTGTAATTCCTGAAGGAACTGTTGCATGGGATGCAGTAATTGGCTGGAGAATTGCTACATATTATGTCCCAATTGCAATTACTTGGTTATTATTGGTGAAATTAGCCTTGAGCAAAATTCCAAAGACAGAAAAATAATAGAAAGCACTTTATCTTTTAATGAATTTTTTGATTTATGGATTTCAAAGGTAAAGTTGTACTAATTACTGGCGCATCATCTGGAATAGGTAAGGAAACTGCTATTCAATTTGCTAAAAAAGGTTCTAATGTAATTTTGGTTGCAAGAAGAAAACAAAAATTAGATGAAATAGCAAACGATTTAAAAAAATTCAATGTATCCGCACTTGTTTGTAAATGTGATGTATCAGATAAATTACAGGTAGAAAAAACTGCAAAACTTGTTTTAGAAAAATATGGGTCTATTGATATTTTAATAAATAATGCAGGTTTTGCAATTTATGGTTCTGTTTTTGATTTAACAACTGAAGAAATTGAATCTCAAATGGCAACAAATTATTTTGGAATGATTTACTTTATCAAAAACTTTCTTCCGTCAATGCTCAAAAAAAAATCAGGACATATTGTTAATGTAGCTTCTGTTGCAGCAAGTTTTGGTTTACCCGGAATTGCATCTTATTGTGCATCAAAGTTTGCCATGTTAGGTTTTTCAGAAGGATTGAAACATGAATTGAAAGGAACTGGTGTTGGAATAACTGTTGTAAGTCCGATCATGGTTAGAACTAATTTTTTTGATCATCCATCTTTTCAACATATGCCAAAATATTCTCCAACATCTCTTAGCGATAAAACAGTTGCAAAAACAATCTTAAGAGCTTCAAATTCACCACGACTAGAAATTGTTGTTCCTTCAGTAGTTCGTGGTGCAATATGGATGAAAAACACAGTTCCTTATTTGATAAATCCAATTTTAGGCATGGCTTTTAAAAAACAATTAGACGCTAAAAAAAACTAGTTTTATTCTTCTAAATCTTCATCTGAAGATTCACTAGAGCCTACATCAAGTAATTCCATTGACTTTAAATCAAATTGATAAATGGCATTCATATCGATCTCTTTTTCTTTTTGAAGAAATTCAGATACTTTTTTACTTAATGGTGCTTTATGTTGATCAAAAATAAATTCATAGACTACTCCTTTTTCTAAATCCGAAGTCTTAATTTTTTTTGGTAAATCAAGTGTTACAATATGTCTTCCATCTTCAACTGGATCATATAATTGAGCATCGATTTTATTGTCAGCATCATAAATTTCTAGAATGTATCCAGCCCTTTTTAGTTCTTCAGGTTTCTCAAATTTTGCATTTTGAATTTCCTCTGTAACCCAATCTGGAATGTCATCTTTCTTAGATGATTTTTTTTCCTTCTTAGATGATTTTTCTTCGTCAGTTTTTTTAACCATAGAACAACAACTCTAGATCAATTCTTTATCTTTCTTACTTTTCTGCCACCATTCAAGATAATCATCTTGTTTATCTTCACGTGTCTTTTCTTTCTGATTTAATCTGTATTTGATGTCAGAAACTTGTTCTCGTGTAGCATACAATCCACATCGCTTACAAATGAAATGTTTTGTAGCCGAGTCCAATTTCATCGGAATCTCTACTTCATCAAATAATTTGAATAAATCATCTCTACCCCTATTTTCTTCTGCAGTTTCAGCTTCATACTTTGCTTGAATTTTCTTTCTTTCTCTTGCAGTACATTCTGGACAGTTAGGCACTAATGTTTTGGCTTAATTTTTTCCATAAAAGCGTTCCCACGATATTATCTGATCGACTTAAAATCTGACACGCGGATTTTATCGTCATCCCTTGCGGTCAGTTCGCCCATCGAACATCCCGCGTGCCAGATATCAAACAAACCCAAAATAAAGTATTATTTCTTTTCTTCTAGAATCTCAGCCGCTATTTTTGCTGTATTTTCAGCTCCATTAGGAGCAAAGTTTTTGGAAAAATCAGCTAAATTTTCTTCAAATTTATTATAATTATTTTTAATTTTTGAAATAGCCTCAATTACTTGCTTTGTCCTAACTGCTAACACTCCTAATTTTTTATCATCTGCCCATTTGATGTTGTTTGTATGCTCATCATAAACAGGAATGCCAATAATCGGTTTTGCCTTTCCTCCAAGAATTTCACCCATTACAGTATGAGAACCATTTACAACAGCATATTTAGTTAAATTCAAAACCGTTTCTTTTTGTTGCTCGGTTAGAAAACCTATATCTATTTGAATCCAATCAATTTTTTTATCTAAAGCATCATATACTGTATATTTTTTTCCATCCTTACCTAAAACATAATCAATATTTGGATCATTTCTTGCATGAGAGATTATCCTTTTCTCATTTTTCATTTCATTTTGATTAAATATCTGTTCATATCTTTTACCCGTACCATCATTAGTTGATTTATTTCCTGTTCGCATCCAATACCCAAATTCTGAATTTTCTATTAGTTTCTCAAGATCAGATGTTGTTTCTTTCTTGATATTTTTACCATTTGTGAAATGACCTACATATGATACTTTATCTTTAATTTCTTTTGTAAAATTTAGATTATATTCACATAAGGTATATGGAGGTGGAGAATCTGCAACAATAATTTTGGAAGCTTTACCAATTTGTTTTGAAATATAATTTACTGCTGGATAAAAATAAGATCTTGATTTATACAATTTTGGTCTAAATTGATTCGTAATAAATAAACTTGGAACATTACGATTTTTTGCAATAATATTTGAGCCCATATCTCCATCATTAATTACAAGATCGAATTTTTCTTTATCGTACAACTTCCTTTCCTGTATCAAATAACTTGTAACTTGTTTTACAAGGGGAGGATTTTTTGAAACAGGTAGTAAAAAATTTACCATTGATAATAAGATACTTGGTCCTAGATTTCCGTCAATTGGAGTTGGCATCAAAATCTCGTGGATTTGATCCTTTTGATTTGGAAATTTTTCTAATAACTTTTGATAAACATGATCTTTGCTTGAAAAATGAACTTCAAACTTCTCTTTGATATGATCTCCTAATACTTCATTTAGTCTCATCATTCGAGAATAATGTCCACTTCCCCAAGGATAGATAAATTGACCTATTTTCAGCACAAAAATTAATCCTCAAATGCCGTTTAAATTCCCAGTGATTTTATTCTAATGAGTCAAGGATATCATGTATGTTATTTGGTCCAATCTTAACTGTAATGCTTTTCTTTGTTTTTATAGCAAAATCAATGTCTTTACTTGAAAACTTGGGTATTTCATCAGAATTAATCATAAATAATTTTTCCAATTTTGGAATTTGTTTTTCTAATCCAATCTCCTTGGCTTCTTCAAAAAGTTTTGAATCAACTCCACTTAATGGAATTATTGGAATCATATCATTTTGAAACACACGTTTCATCGAATAATCAATAAACTTTGTAGAAAAAATTAGTGGAGACAATGCAAGAGATACATGATTTAGCTTATTTGATTTTCCTTCATGAAGCATAATTTCTAAAACTGAATTAACAAATATGAGATAATTTTTTATTCCAACCTGATTTATCTTTAAATGAAAAAATTCTAACTCAATTTCTTGTTTTACAAGTCTTGGAATTATTTGATTGATTATCTTAACTAAATTCATCAATTCTGATTTTTGTCTAAAGCAGATAATTATTTTTGAATCATATCCCTGTTTTATTGTTTCAAAACAAGAAACTGCAGAAATTTCATCATATATGCAACATATGGTATTTTTATTATTTGATGGTATACCACCTTGTCCACTATCTGAAAAAATACAAACATATGCATAATTTTTTGTTAGATATGTGTAAAGTAACTTATCAAAATTTTCATCTGTTCCAGGACGAGCGCCCATGTTTGATTTTTTTTCTATAATGCTTGACGTTGTTGCAATTTCAATATCTTTTGGAAAAAATCCCTTTGTTGTTCCTTCAACTCTGACAAGAAATTTTTCACCTTTTAAGAGTAAATTTCCACCTACTGCAGTAATTTCTGAGACTATATTTTGAAAATCATTTTTTATTTGTCTTGCAATTGCTATTTTTTGAATACCGAAAAGTAAGTTGATAGCAGATGATGCAAATACAGGATCATTTGCATCTACTAAAATAATGTCTCCATCACGTTTTACTGATTTAAATTCCTGATTTTGAATTTTTAGAATTTTTTTAATATTTACAATTAACTGTGGAATTTTATTTTTTGAAAATACAGATGGAAAAACTACTACATAAGAAACATCTTCCATATTTTCATTTTAGTTATATACCTGTTTATAATTTAGGATAATATATCTGGGTAATCAATATAAAACAAAACAATTCATGTGTATTTGTGAAAAAATTTACTCAAGAACAAGTAGATGAACTCAACTCTAAAATAAAAACAACAGAAGAAGCGCTTCAATGGGTTTCTGATAATTTACATCCGCGAGTTGCTAAGGCATCTAGTTTTGGTGCTGAAGACGCAGTAATTATGGATATCATGCACAAGATTAATCCAAAATTTAGATTCTTTACATTAGATACTGGGAGATTACCTCAAGAAACATATGATATTATGGATATTGTTAGAAAAAAATACAACATTACAATTGAGGTATTGTTTCCTGATACTAAAGAAGTTGAAGACATGGTTAAAGAAAAAGGCATAAATCTTTTCTATGAAAGTGTGGAAAATAGAAAATTATGTTGTGAAATCCGTAAGGTGCATCCAATTAACAGAATACTCTCTACATTAGATGGTTGGATTACTGGATTAAGACGTGATCAAACCGAAGTAAGAAAGGATGTTAATATTTTTCAAATTGATCATGGACATGGTGGAATATTAAAAATTAATCCAATTATAGACTGGACTTGGGAACAAATTCAGGATTATATTAAAAAAAATAACTTACCATACAATAAACTTCTTGACAAGGGATACCCAAGTATTGGATGTGAGCCATGTACTAGAGCAATCAAACCTGGAGAAGACTTGAGAGCAGGACGCTGGTGGTGGGAACAAGGCGAGCACAAAGAGTGTGGCCTTCATATAGACCATAAATAGGCAATTTAGTAATGTCTGATTCAATTAAACCACATGGTGGAAAATTAGTAAATAGAATTACCAAATCTGACGCATCTGGATTATACTCTATACAAATTTCTGAAGACCTTGCAAATGATGTTGAAAACATTGCAGATGGAATTTTTAGCCCTTTAGAGGGATTTTTAGAGAAAAAAGACTTTGAACATGTAATATCAAAAGGTAGACTTGCAAACGGTTTGGCTTGGACAATTCCAATAATTTTAGATGTTGATGAATCAACAGCTGTAAAAATGAAGAAAGCTGGTAAAGTTTTACTACAAAACCATCAAGGATTAGGAATTGCTATCTTACATGTTAAAGATACATTTACTTTTGATAAAGAAAAAACTGCAAAGGGAGTATATGGAACAACTGACTCTTCTCATCCAGGTGTTGCAAAAACAATGTCTATGCAAGATTATCTAGTTGGTGGAAAAATAGATTACATTGCAAGACCTGAAGAAACCGAAATTAGAAAATATCGATTAACTCCTCTTCAAACCAGAGAAGCATTTGCAAAAGCAGGATGGAAGACAATTGTGGCTTTTCAAACCAGAAATCCACCTCATGTAGCTCATGAAATGCTTCAAAAAACATCCATTACAACAAGAGACGGTGTATTTGTAAATCCCGTAATTGGCAAGAAAAAATCTGGTGATTTTGTAGATGAAGTGATTGTAAAATGTTATGAGACAATGATTGAACATTATTACCCAGAAAACAGATGCAAACTTGGAACATTACATACTGAAATGAAGTATGCTGGACCAAAAGAAGCAATACACCATGCTATTATGAGACAAAACTATGGATGCACACACATCATTATTGGCAGAGATCATGCAGGAGTAGGAACATTTTATGATCCTTTTGCAGCCCAAAAAATATTTGAAGATTATCCCGAATTAGAAATAACTCCAGTATTTTTTCCAGCCTTTTTCTATTGCAGAAAATGTTTGACGTACACTAATCCAAAGGCTTGTCCACATGGCGATGATGCAAAAGAGCAAATCAGTGGAACTAAACTGCGACAAATGATTGATGAAGGAAAATCTCCATCTGAGTTTATCTTAAGACCTGAGGTCTCAAAGGTAATTCTAGATTATCCACATCCATTTGTTGATTAGGTATTTATTCACTAAAACTAGATTTAGCTTGTGAAGTATCTTTTTGTGTTAATTTTATTTTCTGGATTAATCATAACGCCAGTTTTTGCCCAAGAATCAAAGAATCCATCATTAATTATAGATACAATTGAGGTTCCATCATACGAATTTAATAAAATTCTTAGAGATGCAGATATTATTCAAATGGAAAATATACACGGAGTAAGCTGGCAAGTTACAATTGACAACAATCTTTTGTATGCAAATCCAAACGGAAATGCAGTTTTGAGAATTTATGATAAAGACAATCCTGAAAAATTAATTGAAATAGGAATGGGCGCAAAACCTAATGAAAAATTTTGGATTGCAGTGAATACTCCTAAAGAGGGATATGTTGTTGTACATAGTAACTTGGAGAGGGGATGGTCATCATCATCAAAATCAATAATATCATACACAGAAAGAGCGGGATTAACAGTTAACAATGGCGCAAGAATAGTAGTATCTAATCTTGATATTGGAGTCTTTAAAATCGGTTCATATTCTGTTTATGGAATGGAGAGTTCTACAGATCCACCGGCAATAAATTCTGGAAGTATGATTCTTGAATTCATTTCAGGTGATCCTGCAAAAAATCCGATTGCATTTTTTCCATTTTACATAGCTGCAGCTGTTGGTATTCTAGTCGGAGTTCTCTATCTGACAAAGAAGCGATCTTAAAACTGATAAGAATCACTTAATTTATGGCTAAAATGTCGTTATATTTTCTGACATACAAAATTTTCTATTTTCCAATAATGGGAAATTCATGTTAGGGTTATATGTAAAAAATTCATAATTTGTTTGTGATTAATAGAAATATTGGATTTGTTTTAACTACACTTTTGCTTGTTAGTTCTATGTTTTTCCCTTCTCTTCAAAATGTATATGCTGATGATACGATTACAATTTCTACAGATACTGTTTATGCTACTAATCAAGTTTTAACTGACACTAAAATAATTATTCAAAATAATGCAAAACTGGAAATTGCATTTGGAACTACAATTACATTACAAAGATCTAGTATAGAGATTAAACCTGGTAGTGAACTCATAATTGATGGAACACTTTTGTTTACTGCCCCATTTCATAGTAAACAATATTTGTTAAATACAGGTACACTAAATTTGCGATGTGGACTTTATCCAGCTCCCACAAGCGCATTTAGTTATACAAATTTTGGAATAGGAACTGTAACTGATTCAGCATGTCCTGGTAATGTAGATAAAATAATTATTGATGGTAATGATGTTAGCATACAAATTGGAGAAACTGCAACAATACCTGTTGGTAGAGATGCAATTATACTGCATAGGCTTTATGTAGCTGGATTAATTGATAATTTTGGTTCCGTCTCAAATCAAGGATTAGTAACTTTGGATAATGGTAAAGTTGTAAATTCTGGAACATGGACTAATGTATGCGATAATTTTGATTCTAGAGGTATTGTGTCGTTAAATGGTGGAGTTTTTCAAGGAAATTCCGCAAAAAAAACTACTTGTGCATTACCAATAGCTTTACCTGATAATTATTCTGTAGATGAAGATGGAATTCTTATAGTCTCTACACTAAATGGAGTCCTAAAAAATGATAGTGATGCAGATAGTCCAACTCTTTTAGTTACCTTGGATACTGTTTTACCAAAATTCGGCATTGTTAATCTTAATTCAGATGGAAGTTTTGAATATGTTCCCCAAACTGACTTTTTTGGAACTGATAAATTTTCATATAAAGTAGATGATGGAACTGATGGATTTGCTACAGCACTTGTTACAATTAATGTAATTCCTTCAAATGATCCACCAATTGCAAATAATGATAACATAACTGTGAATGAAGATTCATTGGCAACAAACATCAAAACTATCGTATTAAGTAATGATACAGATCCTGATGGTGATGTTTTAACAATAACTAGTGCAGGACTAACGACAATTCCTAAGGGACTTGTATCTGTTATAAATGGTCAATTAACTTATAGCCCAAATTCACAATTTGAGTACCTTAAAGCAGGACAAACAGGTACTGATTCATTTGAGTATACTGTTTCAGATGGACAATCGACTTCAACTGCTATAGTTACAGTGACAATAACTGGTCAAAATGATAAACCTGTAGCTTTACCAGATAATTATTCACTTAATCAAAATAGTGTGTTATCTATCAGTACTCCTGGATTGTTAGCTAATGATACTGATATTGATGGCGATACCATCAAAGCACTTTCTTATATCCCACCACAATCAGGATCTGTTGTAATTAATTCAGATGGTAGTTTTACTTATACTCCAAACATTGGTTTCTTTGGAACAGACACCATGTCGTATATCGCTTCTGATGGTACACTTAATCAATATGGAATAGGTGTTGTTACTTTTACAGTTATAGATGTAATTCCTCCTATCATTACAGTAATTCCAGTATCTGCTAACATTGAACTTGGTTCATCTCCACCTAGTCTCTTAAGCGGTGTAACCACAAATGATGGATCACCTATAATTGTCACTGGTTCTGTAGATACTAACACAATAGGTGATTATGTAATCTATTATGATTCAACTGATATCAATGGTAATGCTGCAATTCAACAAAGTAGAACATATCATGTTATAGACACTGTTGCACCTAATGTGCCAGTAATTACATCTCCTGATGACGGTACATCCACATCTGATCCATCCCAAACAATTACAGGTACCGCAGAAGCAAACTCTACAATTGAAGTATTTGTTAATGGTGCATCAGTAGGTACAACAACAGCTAATTCTGCTGGAAACTGGTCCACCCAAGTATCGTTATCTGAAGGAACAAACATAGTTACTGCAACTGCATTTGACGGTTTTAACACATCATCACCAAGTGAACCAATTCATATCATACTTGATACTGTTGCACCTATCATTACAGTAATTCCAGTATCTGCTAACATTGAACTTGGTTCATCTCCACCTAGTCTCTTAAGCGGTGTAACCACAAATGATGGATCACCTATAATTGTCACTGGTTCTGTAGATACTAACACAATAGGTGATTATGTAATCTATTATGATTCAACTGATATCAATGGTAATGCTGCAATTCAACAAAGTAGAACATATCATGTTATAGACACTGTTGCACCTAATGTGCCAGTAATTACATCTCCTGATGACGGTACATCCACATCTGATCCATCCCAAACAATTACAGGTACCGCAGAAGCAAACTCTACAATTGAAGTATTTGTTAATGGTGCATCAGTAGGTACAACAACAGCTAATTCTGCTGGAAACTGGTCCACCCAAGTATCGTTATCTGAAGGAACAAACATAGTTACTGCAACTGCATTTGACGGTTTTAACACATCATCACCAAGTGAACCAATTCATATCATACTTGATACTGTTGCACCTAATGTGCCAGTAATTACATCTCCTGATGACGGTACATCCACATCTGATCCATCCCAAACAATTACAGGTACCGCAGAAGCAAACTCTACAATTGAAGTATTTGTTAATGGTGCATCAGTAGGTACAACAACAGCTAATTCTGCTGGAAACTGGTCTCGTACAATTCAATTATCTGGAGGTATCAATGTAATTACTGCAACTGCGTCTGATGGACTTAACACATCATCACCAAGTGAGCCAATTCATATTACTCTAACAGTTGTAAACTCACTTCTTCAACAAAAACTAGCATTAATTGAACAATTAGAAAATTTGATTAATTCAGCTCAAGATGATAAAACCAAAAAAGAACTTAAAAAAGCAATTAAGGAACTTAGAAAAGGAGCTGATTCAAAACTTTATTCTCAAGACGGAAATAGCTTTTTAGATAAAAAGAGTGCAATAAAGGCTCTCAAATATGACAAACAAGGAATTAAACATCTGGTAAATATTTACCATAAAGGACACGAATCTAATTCATTCAAATCTGAATTAGCAGAAATCACTATTGAATTACTAAGAATTGACAAACAACTAATCATAAACACTTACATTGGTATTCATAACTTACGTGAAGGAACTCTGGAAAACTTCATAAGTTCATTACGATACGTTGATACCGAAAATAATTCTGAATTTGATGATGATCTTTCAGAATATGATGACAATATGATTGAAAACTTTGGTCAATCATGGAATAAAATAATACATGATAAAGATGCCAAAAAATTAATTAAGAAAGAAAAAATGTCATGGAAAGAATTTGTTGATCAATTAAAATCTGAAGGAAAGTGGGACAAGAAAGCAGAAGAAAAAGCAGAAA
This sequence comes from Nitrosarchaeum sp., assembly GCF_025699065.1. NCBI lineage: Archaea > Thermoproteati > Nitrososphaerota > Nitrososphaeria > Nitrosopumilales > Nitrosopumilaceae > Nitrosarchaeum > Nitrosarchaeum sp. The sequence goes on from NZ_JAILWF010000004.1 coordinate 185,028, forward strand.
AGAAGGCAGAGAAAGCAGAAGAAAAAGCAGAAAAGAAGGCAGAGAAAGCAGAAGAAAAAGCAGAAAAGAAGGCAGAGAAAGCAGAAGAAAAAGCAGAAAAGAAGGCAGAGAAAGCAGAAGAAAAAGCAGAAAAGAA